>JANPKE010000186.1:0-5160 GCA_031425875.1 Nitrospirota bacterium | reverse complement strand
TGTTCCACCAGATGATCCCATACTGCCGGAACTGGATCCCGACCCACTCCCCCCGCTCGTTCCTTGACCCTGGTTGCTTTTATTCGAATCAGGGCTTCTCCCTGATTCCCCCGACGTGGGGGCACCCTTTGTTTTCGGTGTGCCGGTTCGGCCATCGATACCGTGCTTTTGGTCTGGCTTCATAGATCCACCCGATCCGCCGGTAGTCCCTGAGCCCATCCCTGATCCAGTTCCCATTGCGCCACCGGAGTTTCCACCGCTCGATTGTTCTGCCTGAGCGGTTCCGCCTGAGCATACCAGCAATCCGCCCAGGATGATCATGTACGCACACGTCTGACGTATCTTCATATAATCCTCCTTCGAAGAAAAAATGTTCAGGACAGGAGCACCAACAGACTATATACAGTGCAAGATATGAACCTCTTCAATGTGACAATGCGCTGGAGAGAGCAACTCATTAATGGCTGATGAAAATCACGATACAGAGATCGTGCGAGGCAGAGACCTGGTCAATTCTTATTGAGCGGCCGGACCCGGGAGTTCCGCAGGAGCCGCTTCCATGACTTTGAGAACCTGCCCGTCCTCGGTGAGAGTAACGCTCACTCGCTGTCCGATTGACACACTCTGAAAGAGGTCCGGTCGGACCAGATTAAAAAATAGCGGCTTCCCCAGGTCCGTTTTGAGCATGCCTTTCCCGGCTTTCAGATCGAGTGTTGTGAGCGTTCCGGTTACGGTGTGATGGGCGGTTGACTGCTCGTGCTCGTTCGTTGCGGGTGCTCCTGCGTTCGCCTGTGAATCATGCCCTATTAGAGCTAACACCACAATAGATAAGACCACGAGCACCATCGACGGAATGCGCATGACCCTATGTACCACGGTGGGATACCGGGCTGATGCACCGTCTTGAAGATGATGGGAATTGAGATGGTGTATACGCATAGGTGTGACTCTACCGTGCCCAGCAAGAAATCATACTGGTGTAGTCCCTAGCAGGATGCAAAATAACCGCAGCCCCACCCCCTTATATCCCCACTTATATCGTGGACAGCGGCGGAAGACTTACGCTGTATTTCCCGCATCCGGTCAGTGTGAGCCGAAGCTCTCCACTGCGGCTCATACGATCGACTTCGAGAAATACCTGATTCCAGGTAAAGCGTGCGCACGCCATTACGAGAGAATCGAGGCAACACTCTCGCCTGGTCATCACGATCTGCCGTATCACATCAACCAGTTCATCTTGTTGCTCCACGGAATCCACCAGCTGTGATGACCGCCGGGGTGAATGAGTGAGTGTGATATTCATCGGGGGCCTCCTTTTTTAGATTCCAGCCAGCTAAGTGATTAAAAAAGATTTTAGCTATTTCGACCGGAGCGACCACTAGGAGCTCTCCTAGATCCTGGCTCGGCTCTTGCTCTCAAATGCAAACCTGCGTCTGGCATGGCTTGCCCAGACCAGGGTACCGCCTAGTCGAAGATCACTAGACACTTCGATATGATCGGGAACGGTTATGGTTGTCCAGATGATCCAACAACCTGAAGCCATCACAAAGCACGACGTACTCGTGAATTCGAGATTGATGGGTCTCGCCATAGATCGGCTTGCTGGTTGGATGTATACGACGGTCGAATACCTAGGAATAATGGCAGAGATTACTAGGGGTTGCACCAGTAGGCTTGGCAGACTGGCTTGAGCACACTACATCCTATCAGGAGACACCTATGCGAGTACTATCGCGACCCGTACCAGAGGGGTTGATTTCGCTCTTGATGAAGGCAGGTGTGCTGCGACTTTGCCCATATCATGATCGCGCGAAATCCACCCCTCTAGATTGGTTTGTCGGCGTCAGGCTCTTTCGTATGTTGAGCCGGATTTCACCGTGGGGCTAGAGGTGGCCGAGGTGGCCATGGGACGATATCCGTTCTTGTCGGACCGTCTTTTTGGAACAGATCGAGGACGGGCAGTGTCTTCAATAGGATTCACGTTCGTCACCGATCCACAGTTGAGACAGCGGAGACCATGACATTGCCAGGCAAAGTAGTCCGTAGCTCCATAGAAGTAATCATGAACTGTAAACCCTCCACAGCGTGTGCATCTCATGTTGGTCTCTCCCTTCTGTCGATTGTGGTGACGTCGAAGTCACCATATGAATTATGTGGTCTGCCTCTGGTTTCGATACTAAGCAGGAACACTGCCACGAATTGGATTTTGGCTAAGTGGTGGACATTACATTCAAACCATACAAAACGTCGTACCCTCTATCCAGACACCTCGCGGGACAAGTTGTCCCACAGAGGAAAATCAGTCGTCGTTGATGTAAGACGCGCGACGCCAGATCGGTTCGCAATGCCGATGCATCTATCTACCTTCTGCGCATGGGAGTGATCGCTATGACACAACATCCCTTCATCTTAGTCGTGGATGATAATTCAGAAACTTTGTCCTTTCTTCGAGATGTGCTCTCGCAGGAAGGGTACGAAGTCGATACCAGCAAGAGTGCCCAGGCGGCTCTCAGGAAAGTTGCTGAACGCTCACCGGATCTTATTTTGTCCGACATTCATATGCCGGATCTTGACGGGTTGAGTTTCCTCTCGGAACTTCGCTCTCGCCATCACGAGATGCCGGTGATCTTGATGACGGCGTATGGTTCGTTGAAGACGGCGGTGGACGGCCTTCAGGCCGGAGCGTTTGATTATCTGAGCAAGCCCTTGATGGTGGAGGATGTGCGCTTGGTGGTCCACCGGGCTCTCGAACATTCTCAAGTATCTCGCCAAAACCAGCAGCTCAAGGACCAACTGCGCGACCATTACGGATTCGATAATCTCGTCGGGAGTAGTCCGGCAATGGTGCAGGTGTATAAATCCATTGCTCGGGTCGCGCCAACAGACAGTACGGTCCTCTTACAGGGTGAGAGCGGCACAGGTAAGGAAGTCCTCGCTCGGGCCATTCACGCCAACAGCACCAGAAAGGCAGGACCATTTGTGACGGTGGATGGCGGGGCGTTGACTGAAACGTTGCTTGAATCAGAGCTGTTCGGCCATGAGCGAGGAGCCTTTACCGGTGCCGTGGGGATGAAGAAAGGACTGCTTGAAAAAGCCCATATGGGAACCTGTTTCCTGGACGAGGTCGCCGACCTGTCTGCCACGTTGCAGGGCAAGTTGCTGCGGGTGATTCAAGAACGGGAGATTCGCCGAGTCGGAAGCACAACACCGATGGCGGTCGATGTGAGGATCATCGCTGCTTCCAAAAAAGATCTGAGTGCTCTGGTGAAAGCGGGTACCTTCCGCGAAGATTTGTATTACCGGTTGAATGTGGTGGCCATTATCATTCCCCCGCTGCGTGAGCGAATGGAAGACGTGCCGCTTCTGGCGGAGCATTTCGTTCAACTCTACGGCGCCACAAAACCCCAGCCGGTGGCGGGGATTTCAACCGAGGCCATGGCGGTGATCACGCAGTACTGGTGGCCAGGCAATATCCGAGAATTGGAGCACGCCATCGAACGGGCTGTCGCGCTGACCCCACACCCCATTCTCTGTCCAGAAGACCTCCCACTCGCGGTCCGTACGGCGACCGTGAAAGAGGCTGACCAGGCCCGCGGATGGGTGACTTTGGAAGAGCTGGAACGGGAACACATTATTCGCGTCCTGAAGCACCATCATTGGGACTTGGGTCGTTCCTCATCCATACTCGGCATCCATCGGAAGACCTTGCTCAGAAAGCTCCGTCACTACGGATTGGTCAATGGCCCTCGGACAGGCTATCCCGGCCTGGACGCTTTGTCCGCCCCATCGGAAGACGAGCGATCGCCTATTGAAGAAACGCCCTATGAAGCATCTGCTTATACAGCATGACGGACAGCAGACGAACGACCAAGACGGTGGCGCAAGAATAGTTTTTGCAAAGGCGCGTACAACATCACAAGGAGGTGCGCGATGCAAGGATACGGAAAACGAATCCTCATCATCGATGACGCAGAAGACATTCGTGATCTCACCAGCCTGGCGCTTTCAGATGCTGGTTATAATACCTACTCTGCCTCGGACGGAGCGGAAGGTCTCGATGCGATGACGAAACGACGGTACGATGTCGTGTTGGTCGACTACCACATGCCGCGAGTCAACGGCCTGCAGTTTATAGAGACGAGTCGATTCGAGTGGCCCGACACACCGGTGATTCTGATGTCGGGAGACTATCCCTTCGATGATCACACCTCTCCGCCCGAAGGAACCTTCGCGTGTGTTGAGAAACCCTTCGAGTTACCCCATCTCCTTGAGTTGATCAGTTGTGCCTGCCGGAGGGCGCGACAACAGGGATTGGCTCAGATGCCGGCCTTTTCATACCTGGGCTCGGTGCCTTTTTAAGGCCATGTGACGACAGTCATACACTCAGGAAAGATGCTGTGCCACAGTCTTGCACAGTGATTTTCCGTCCCCTCACTCCTGGACAGCTTGTCACGTGTGAGGCATGCTGACCTGCCGCCGATATCTCTATTAGTCCCCTCGTCTCATGCACGCTTCTCAAATCAAACAGTTGGGTCGTTCTGCCGACGGCCCTGTTATTGCACAGGTTATGGCTCAGACAATGAATATTGGATCGATTCGGATCATCATCAACAACCGGGGAGGATAGTTCATGGATATGGAACGAACAATTCAACAGTGGTCGATCGGAGGCACTCGCCTCAGTTGGAGTGCGGTGTTTGCTGGATGGGCTGTGGGAATGGCCACCCAACTGACGCTGACTTTATTGGGATTGGCGATCGGCGCCTGGTCCATCGATCTCAAGGCTGCGGAACCTGTCGGTGGGGTCCCGATCGGCACCGGGGTGTGGACAGGCCTCTCCATGCTCATTTCCGCCTTCGCCGGTGGATATATAACGGCTCGGTTGTCAGGAAGCACGCTCCGCAACGACGGGCTCTACCATGGAATCGTGGTATGGGGCGTCAATTGGTTGGTCTTTGCATGGCTCACCACCACGGCTATGGCCGCGCTCTTCGGCGGGGTGTTCTCCGCTTTCGGGAGCACGCTCCAAAGCCTCGGTCAAGGGGCCACGACGGTCGTATCGGCTGCTGCTTCGAAAATGACCGACGGGAAGACGCCGATCTCCTTGGATGAACTGCGCCGCCAAACGGAATCCGTCCTAGCTGCGACGGGGAAAAAGGA
>JANPKE010000185.1:0-5424 GCA_031425875.1 Nitrospirota bacterium | reverse complement strand
CTGGATTTGCCAACAGAATTGTAGAGGCAATCCCGGCAGGTTCGCAACGTACGTTTCCGGCGAGGAAACCAGAGCTTACCGAGGGTTGATCTGCTCAGTCTAAATCAACTACGATCACATAGTGGATCAAGAATTGCCCAGGATACGGAGGATCTCGCTATGACAACCATGGACATTGCAAAGGAAATGGCCGCACTCTGTCAACAGGGGAAAAATCAAGAAGCGATCGATCGCTTTTATTCACCAAATATCGAGAGTATTGAGACCTGTGCGATGCCTGGCATGGATCAAATCCAGAGAGGAATTCAGGCCATCAAGGGAAAGAACCAGTGGTGGGTCGAGAACCATGAGGTTCACGGAGGGATCGTTGAAGGGCCCTATCCAAACGGCGACCGGTTTATCCTGCATTTCAAGTATGACGTCACCCCGAAACAGACCGGGAAACGCATGACTCTGGACGAGACCGGTCTTTATACGGTGCAAGACGGAAAGATCACGAAGGAGGAGTTCTTCTACTCCATGTAACGGTCGTCACCAACCAACCCCAATAAGAGGAGGACACCATGGCAGACAAACAGTACAAACAGCTTGGATGTCTGGATGTGCAACCGTCGGGCGGCTGCGGATTCCAGGTGCGGGCGGAGACGGAAGCGGAACTGATGCAGCTCGTGGCAACCCACGCCAAGCAATGTCATAAGTTGGACTCGATCCCACCGGAGATGGTCTCCAAAGTGCAGGCAGCGGTCAAGACCGTGACGGTTACGGTCTAAGAGCGTTCGTCATATGGAGAGGGGCCTCCCGCCTACAATCAAGTGGCGGGGAGCTCCCGTCTCCATATTCACCTGTTTGACCAAGGGGGACATATGAGCTGGAAATTACTACTCCCAATTGCCGTCCTACTCCTGCTGAGCACCAGCGGCTGCAGCTACCTATTTTATCCCCATGCAAAGGACTTTACGGCGAAGGCAAAAGGGGCAACGGGAATCGAGACTCTGATTAATCTGACCACGATGGCGGAAGGCTCGGCCAACGCCGCCAAAGGCGGGAAAGGAGTCGATCAACCCTTCGACGATCTGCACAACCAGTTTCATGCGATCGACAACAGCATCTGCTGTGTCGAGAAATCGGTAAAAGAACAGCCGGCCTATGCACTGGCCGTCACACACAACAAAGAACTCGGAACAATCTTCAAACGGCTGTGGAAGTTCAAAGACGATCAGCCACAAAGAAATCAACACCTCGACCTCTTTGTGTCTGAACTCCAAGCAATGCGTCAGACCTTACAAACGTTGAGGTGAGGTCGTGACATCACCATCGCCAGAGCAAATCATTGAGAACCAGCGTCAGGATTGGAACCGCGTGGCCGGTGGCTGGGAGAAATGGGATCGCTTCTTCGATGAACAGATGGCGTTCCTGAACCACCGGCTCGTGGCTGATGCTCGACTGAGATCGGGCATGCGAGTACTCGACCTCGGATCAGGCACGGGCTACCCGGCTCTACTTGCCGCGCAAACCGTCGGTCCATCTGGCAACGTGACTGGCATCGATTTAGCTGAGCAGATGTTAGAAGCCGCCAGACGTAAGGCGGCCTCACTGAAGCTCTCCACCATCACGTTCAAAACGGGTGATGTCACGACATTACCGTTTGAGGCCGCTTCTTTCGATGCCATCACCACTCGCTTCTGCCTGATGTTCTTGCCGGAGATTCCCAAGGCTGTCGCCGAGATCGCCCGAATCTTAAAGCCAGACACCTGGGTCGCCGCAGCAGTCTGGTCTGCACCGGAAAGGAATCCCTACCTCAAGATACCCATCGACGTCATCAACCAGTTCGTTGAGCTCCCGCCAGCAGATCCGACAGCTCCTGGAATCTTTCGGTTGGCGAAGCCTGGCGAGTTAGCCAGCATGTTGGAACAAGCAGGTTTGGCCAACATCTCCGAGCAGGAATTTCTTGGAGACGTGCGATTCGCAGTCGCAGACGACTATTTTTCCAGCCTGATGGATATCGCCGCACCGATTCAGAATTTATGGGCAAAATTGAGTGCAGCCCAACAGACAGAGGCGAAACAACGTATCATTCAAACGGCCGGGCAATATCGTAAGGGAACAGCCATCGCATTACCGATCGCCGTACGGATAGTTGCGGCCCAGAAGCCTGGATGACTGATGTCGCCAAAGGGCGACAGCTTCAAAGACTTTGTCTTGGATCAGCTGACAGACCTGCGTGGAGTCACGGCTCGTGCTATGTTCGGCGGCTATGGACTCTATCAAGGGGCCATGTTTTTCGGAATCATTCACAAAGACCGCCTCTACTTCAAAGTTACGACAGCCACTGCCCCTCGTTACAAGGCGCATGGCATGAAGCCCTTTCGACCGAACGTCAAGCAGACGCTTAAGTCCTTCTATCAAGTGCCGGTCAATATAATCGAAGATGCGGAAGCCTTGACCAACTGGGCCGCTCAAGCAGTCAAGAGATGATCACGTTATGCCTGACGTTCTCTGGACCATCGGCCATTCGACAAGACCAATCAATGAATTCTTATCGCTTCTGAAAGCGCATGGCATCGAGCAGCTCGTCGACGTACGAACTGTTCCCCGCTCGCGCTACAACCCTCAATTCAACACTGAGGCGTTGGCGCAGAGCTTAGCCGAGGAGGCCATTCACTATCGACATTCCGGCAATCTCGGTGGGTTGCGTAAACCCAAGAAGGATTCCATCAACACCGGATGGCGCAACGCAAGTTTTCGCGGCTACGCGGATTACATGCAGACAGCGCAGTTCAGCGAGGCGGTAGAAGAACTGGTGGCATATGGGGCGAGTATGAAGGTAGCGATCATGTGTGCGGAAGCTGTTCCTTGGCGGTGCCATCGATCCTTGATTGCCGACGCCTTGGTCAGTCGAAACTGGGATGTCCGGCATATCATGTCGGAGGGAAAAGCTGATCCACACCGGCTCACATCCTTCGCTAGAGTGAATAATGGCCAGCTACATTATCCACAAGCGAAAGACGACTCCTGTCTATTCCCATAGCCACATTACATCACCCACCCGATAACCAGGAGCAGATTGAACCGTCACACGCTCTTGAATTTGGTGAGCTTGGCAAACAGGATGGCAGAAAATGGAAGTGCTAGGCCGAGCAGGAGCTGCACAATGAAGAGCTCGCCCAGCTGGCTGTAGTCGGCTGGTGTCTGAATGGTGTCGGTGGCTTGGTCTCGGACTTCCCGCGTGACAACGAAGATCTCGTTGAGATACTTCGTCCCGAGCTGGCTGAAGGACAGCGCGAGATTGGTGAACGACGCCATCACGGCAAAAAAGGTGGCTTTCAGATTGGCGGGAGCCGAATTCGCGATCCAGGCCAACATCGGGATCATGGAGATCTGAACCAGTGGCGATTCCATTGCCGTGTCGACCAAGGCAATGAAACGCGCATCGACGACTCCTCCGCTGATCCTCGCGGTCCATTCGTGTAATCCATAGTAGAGACCCGCAATCGGAAGTGCGAGGATCGTCCCAACGATGGTTAAGAAACCGACTACGTACATGATGGATCGTTCAGCCATGAATCGCCGAAACACAAACATCCCCACCAAGGCAACAACGCCACCGATCAGGGAGAGCACCGAGAGGAACTGTTGATCGAACTTCAAGTGATCGATCATCCACCAGGTCGCGCCTGGGCCGGCCCCTGGAATCGCACGTAACGAGAAGACCACGGCTGCGGTGCCGACCAACGTGAGTCGTTTATCGGGCTCCAGCTCCCGCATCAACCTCGACATCAAAAACAGGACGATGGTCATCGAACCGGCAAATACGATCTCTTCGCGGTACGGAAATCCTCCCAGCCCCACGATGAGAGTGAAGAGGACAAAGGCCATGCTGCCGATGAGGATCCACCAGTTCGGCTTCGTCGGTTCGGTTTGGGCGTCCCGCACGGTCACCATGTGCCGCGCCTGTTCAGGGGAGAATCCTTCTTGAACAAGTCGTTGCTTCTGTCGACGCTGCAGCCACCACGCCAACCCGACTCCCACCACGGACACAGCAGGAATCGCCATGGCCATCACATAGATCTGTTTGTAGAGCCGAACGAGGTCTGTCTGCGGCAATCTCTCAGTTCCGCTGAAGACATATACATTCACCAGTGCGACCGCGATACCGCCCCCAACAATCGCAACACGCCCGAGCGTCTGCATGGTTGTATGCATGAGCTTGCGAGTCTGGTCATCGAAAGACCGTCCCTGATCGTCGACTCGCGGCACGGCTTCGACCGTCATCGCATCAGCAACGGCGTCTTGAATCACATACCCAACAGGGGCCAGCAGCACGCTGAGGACATACCAGACTTCCGCCGGCCAGATGGCGGTCATCGCCTCGCGATCGCCGATCAACAGGGCCATGATGCCG
This sequence comes from Nitrospirota bacterium, assembly GCA_031425875.1. GTDB lineage: Bacteria > Nitrospirota > Nitrospiria > Nitrospirales > Nitrospiraceae > Nitrospira_D. Next base: position 1,022 of record JANPKE010000185.1, on the reverse strand, counting down.
AGACTGATCGTTAGCAGCCCGGCCCCCACCCCAACAAGCCAGCTCTTCCATCGCCAGAGAAGATCGACGGTATGACCGATTGGCATCTTCAGAGCCCAGGGAATCCCGGCCCAGAATCCAAGTGCGGCAAGGAATGACGCGGAAAGGCCAAGATAGTCTTTGACGAAGAAGGTCCCGACGATTCCAGTGAGGCCAGAAATCCCATACGCCACATAGACCATAAGCGGCGGCAGATAGGACAACCGCATCTCACGGCCAAGCGAAAGAATGTTTCGATCGATCCACTGTGCGATGGATATGAGCATCTTTAGCGCAATGACCTGGCCTTTTCGCGTCGTTCAACCAAAGCCAGGAGGTGTCTTCGCAGGTCTATGGAGGAAAGATGCACCCGATTGCCATGCCCCGCGAGCACCCATTCGAACGAGTAGTCCAGGAGTTTACGGAGAGAGTCCAACATGGTCCATTTTCTCCAGATCAAGCGAGTGGGGGCTTCCAGCGACTGCGAGTGGGGATCCCACCAAAGATGATCGCCGGTGAAGAGAAATCGCTCCCGATAGAGCAGCGCCATACTCCCGGCTGTATGGCCTGGGACGGGAATGATCTGGAACTCCGATCCCACACAGACCGGCTCTTCCCCAGGAATGACCTGTTCTGCAGTGGGTGCGGCATCCACATCGGCCCGATGGATGATCCGCTCGCCGCCGAAATGTGCGGCATATCTATCTGCATCGGCCACATCGTCTTTGTGGGTCAGAAAGATGTGGGCAATACCTCCTCGCTGTTCAAAGACATCAACCAGATGTTTGAGATACCGCGGGGAATCGATCAGCCAGTTACCGTCAGGATGCTCAATGAAAAAACTGTTGGCTCCAAACGACTTCTCCGAATTAAACCCGCAATAACTCACCCGGTCTTAGCACGCGCAGATGCGTCAGATATTGCTCGCCGAACGTCATCCAGAAGCGGATACGCTTGATCTCGGGGTAGAATTTGGCGAGGCTCTCGAGCTCCTCATGATACAT
>JANPKE010000184.1:0-1627 GCA_031425875.1 Nitrospirota bacterium | reverse complement strand
GCAAAGAGCATCCTCTTGTCTCCATGGCTGAAGGCCGGCTTCATCAGGCACAGGGGCGAGTTGAACGAGCCGTCGCCGCGTACGAGCGCGCCACAGTCTTGGCCCCGAACGACCCGGATCCCCTCTTGACGCTCGTGAAGCTGGAGGTGGCCCAAGGCCATCTGAAGCAAGTCAAAGCCAGACTTGAAACGCTCATCGACAAGCATCCTGAGCACTTATATGCTCATGGACTGATGGGGGAGGTCTACACGATCGCCGGCGATGTCTCTCGCGCCGATGCTCACTTCGAACAGGCGACGAAGTTGAATCCGAAGTGGCTGACGCCATGGCTGGATTGGGGGAGTCTGTGGCTTGGACAGAAACGCTTCGATCAGGCAGTTCAGGTTGTCAACAATGGACTAGTGGTCAATGCCGAGAGCCAAGAGCTCTATATGCTGTTGGCGTCGGTTCGTTCGACGCAACAGGAACTTGATGGGGCGATCAGCGCCTATGAGAGCGTCTTGCGGCTCAATCCAAAAAATGTGCTTGCCGCGAACAATTTGGCGGTTCTGCTGGTCGACCATAGGGGAGACCCGCAAAGTCTTCAGAAGGCCTTTGCGTTAAGCCGCGACTTCGAGAAAGAGACTCCGCACCCGCTGTTTCTTGACACGCTTGGCTGGGTACGGTTCAAGATGGGGCAGCAGGAAGATGCCATCCGTTTGCTGAAAGATGCCGCTGCCAAGGCGCCTGAAATTCCCGTGCTGAATTATCATCTTGGGATCGCCTTCTTTCAGTCCGGGAAACGAGCTGAGGCTCGCACCTATCTGTCCAAGGCGCTCAAGAGCGCTGAGTCATTCGACGGACGCCGAGAGGCGGAGCAGGTGCTCGCGCAACTAAGGGGGTAAGGATAATCTATGTCTCGTTCAGTGCAAGTATTGTTGGGCGGGGGAATGATGGTTGCTGTCGCCACCATGACGGCGGCGCCTGTTCTTGCCGATGATGCGTTGCCGGCTGCGCTGGTGTCGCAGGTTGATCCTGGATATCGACTTGGTGCGGAGGATGTCTTGCTGGTGTCGGTCTGGAAGGACGAACAGCTGACGCGAGAGGTGGTTGTTCGACCAGACGGCATGTTTTCGTTTCCACTCGTTGGCGATATTCAGGCAGAGGACCGAACGGTTGAAGCTATTCGGGACGATCTTGTGAAGCGGTTGACGAAGTATATCCCGAATGCCAACGTCTCCGTCGCCGTGACGAAGATCGTCAGTTACAAGGTGTATGTCGTGGGACGAGTCAACAAACCGGGTGAGTACCTGGTCGGCCACTACACCGACGTGCTCCAAGCATTAAGCCTTGCTGGTGGACTCACTCCTTTTGCCGCGGAAAATGATATTAAGGTCATGCGCCGAGTAAAAGGCACGCAACAGTCGATTCCCTTTCGGTACGGCGATATTCGGAAGGGAAAGGATTTGGAGCAGAACATCATTCTCCAGCGCGGTGACGTGGTCATGGTGCCGTAACCAATGCATGGGAGGCATGAGGTTGGAGGTCGTGATCAATGTCGATACGGTAGAGGCATCCGGCAGTTTATGGTGCTGTTCTCGCTCTTGGGATACGGCATGGCATTCCAGAGCGAAGCAGCGGAATGGTT
>JANPKE010000183.1:0-2102 GCA_031425875.1 Nitrospirota bacterium | reverse complement strand
CCCGCCAACCAGATGAGGCGATGCGCCGCGAATGTGTTCGGCGTGCGCGCAATGCGCGCAAAGGCGAACGGGATGCCTTCAACGGCACCAGCTGTCGAGACTTGATCATAGATCGCTTGAGCAGCAGCAGGACTACCAAACTTCGTATCAAGGTACCGTCGTCTATCCATCCCGTTGCGCGGCAGGGTCGGATTCAATTGAAAGGGCCGCCATCGGATGTTCACAGGGACCCCGTCCCATGCCTTGAGTGCCCGTTCCAGCCGCCGCTTCCCCACATAGCACCAGGGGCAGATCACATCTGAGTAGACGTCGACCGTCAGTACTCGCTCATTCATGACAGGTGGCCCATCTTTCCCGCTTGATAATCGTTCACGGCTTGTACGAGTTCGGCTTTGGTATTCATGACGAACGGACCATACCGCGCAATCGGTTCATCGATAGGCTCACCACTCATGAGCACAATCCGACTATCTGACTTGGCCTCAATCGTCACAAGTGATCCATTCCGCTTGCACACAAACAACTCCGCCTCTCCGGCGTCACGTGAGCCATTCGTCGAAACCAATCCTTGCACCACGAAGATGGATGTATTGTGCCCGTCCGGCAGATGCAACTCCACACGGCGGTTGGCACCCAACTCCAGATCATAGAGTTCGATCGGCGTCACCGTATGGGCTGGCCCCTTCTGTCCCTGAGCTGTTCCGGCAATCACACGCAGTCGGCCTGCTCCACCTTCGAGTTCAACCTTTGGAATATCGGCGTTCAGGATCGTCTGGTAACGGGGTGCCGACATCTTCTGTACACGCGGCAGATTCACCCACAATTGAATGGCGTGCAACGTCCCACCCTTCTTGGCCCACTGTTTCTCGTGCAGCTCTTCGTGCACGACCCCGGATGCCGCCGTCATCCACTGCACATCACCCGGCCCGATCACACCGGCATTGCCGGCGGAATCCCTGTGAGCCACCAAGCCCTCGTAGACAATCGTCACGGTTTCAAACCCGCGGTGAGGATGTTCGCCGACGCCACGCGGGTGAGCGGTCGGCTCAAAATACTGTGGCCCGGCATAGTCCAGCATGAGAAACGGACTGACCTCTCGATCGAGGTCGTTGCTCGGGAACAGGTTCCGCACAGGGAACCCATCTCCGACCATATGGGCCGATCCTGGTTGATAGATCCCTGCCACTTCTTTGACAACAGCCGTCCCTGTAGTCATGTCGTCCTCCGTTACACCATCGTTCGTAGCGCGTCGTCCAGCGTGACCGTACCCCGCACCAGCTTGGCTGGGTGTTCATACCCAATCGCGCCTGTTGAGAACGCGCTGTACATTTCTTCAAATAATTTCGCCGCTTCGTCGGAAAACCCAAATGACGTAAACGTCGGGACCACGGCACTCAGGGGAGCATGCTGTGTTGTGACCGTCTTCCCCAGAAACTGACCGAGCGCAGCAGCAACATCGTCCGGGCTGTACTCTTCCGGACCTGCCATTTCCAGGATCTGCTTCCCATAGCCACCAGTCATCAATTGTTCCGCCCCAATCCTACCGATGTCCTTGGTTGAAATCATGGGAATCTTGGCCTGAGGCGCAATGAACGCCGGAATGACTCCTTGGGCCTTGGCCGCACCGATCACCGGTGCCCAGTTCTCCATGAAATAGCAGGGGCGGAGGATGGTCAAACGCTTGGCATGACAGCCAAGTGCATACTCTCCATAACTCGCCGCCCGAATCGGGCCGGTTCCACCGTGCGCATGCCCTCCCATCGACGACAGAAACACAACATGTTCGACTCCGCTCTTCTCAGCGGCTGCCGCCGCACGGTCCATCCTCTGTCGTTGATCCGCCAACCACGCCTCAGCCCCGTAATTCGGCGGTACCAACAGATAGAGCCCCTTCGCGCCTTCAAAGGCCTTGGTTAATGCCGGCACATCATCGAGCGACGCCACGGCGACATCTGCCCCTTTCGCCTTCCAGCCAGCACCCTTGTCGGCTGAACGGACAATCACCCGCACCGACTGTTTATTACTCAGCAAGGTTTCCACAACTGCCGCTCCCGTATTCCCAGTCGCACCAAGAACAACAAACATGGTGAGTCCTCCTAATC
>JANPKE010000182.1:0-3257 GCA_031425875.1 Nitrospirota bacterium | reverse complement strand
TGATCGGCACGTCCATGACCTGCAGCACGATCAATAATCCAACCACCATCACCACTGTATTCGCAAATAATGTAATGACCAACCCACAATACTTGCCCAGCAGGAACTCATATCGAGGAATGGGCTTCGACACGATCGTATAGATCGTCTTTCGATCGACTTCCTTGCTGACGAGCCCAATCCCAACGAAAATCGCGATGAGCACGCCGAACAGATTGATGCTGGCCAGTCCAAGATCCAAGATCAATCGGTGGTAATCGCCCAGCGTGATTCTGGAAAGAAGGATCGAGCTCCCGATCATCAGCAAGGCAAAAAACAATAAATTGTACAGCAGCTTCTCGCGAAGGTTTTCGCGAAACGTGTTGGTGGCGATAGACAGAATTCTCATACGGCTTCCCTCAACTCCGGCTGTTTGGTCTTGACCTCCCGAATAAAGAGGTCCTCCAGCGACCCCTTCTGTGGAGTCAGCGACACTAGTGTCGCCCTGGCGCCTCGAATGATCTCGAGAACCGACCCCACGTGCTGGCGGCCTGGCAGCACCGCCAAGACCTGAGTGCCTTGGACAATGACGCGATCAGCCAGTTGACGCAGACGCGCCAACCCCTCAGGGCCAAGCCCATCGACCACGACTTCCACCGAGTGCGCCACACCTTCATCAACCAGTTCGCTAACGCGTCCGCATGCCACTTGTCGTCCTTTGAGAATAATAGAAACCCGGTCACAGAGAACCTCGGCGTCATGCAGGATGTGGGAACTGAAGAAGATCGTCTTCCCAGATTCTTTCAATCGCAGGATTAAGTCCCTGATCTCTTTACGCCCGACCGGGTCCAGGCCTGACATTGGCTCATCCAGCACCACTAATTCCGGATCGTTGATGAGCGCCTGGGCAATCCCCACCCGCTGCAACATCCCTTTGGAAAACTTTCGCAATTGCAGATGGCGGGCATGAGACATCCCGACTAGCTCCAACAGCTCATCAATACGTTTCCCTAATGCCACTCCGCGAAGTCCGAAGAGCTGGCCATAGAATTGGAGGAACTCAAGACCGGTAAGGTAATCATAAAAGTAGGGAGATTCCGGCAAAAACCCAAGCCGGGCCTTCGACTCCTGGTCCCCTATGGGTCGGCCAAAGAGCCAGGCTTGTCCGCTCGTGGGATAGATCAATCCCATCAGCATCTTGATCGTCGTCGTTTTGCCGGCGCCGTTGGGGCCGAGAAAGCCAAAGACTTCCCCTTTGCGAACGTCAAGATCGAGACCATGAACTGCCGTGACCGATCGGCCCCAAAACCCAACTTTGAAAGTCTTGTTCAGTCCTTGGGTTTTGAGCAGTGATTCTTCGGCAACATTCATCATGACACCTACTCCGGCTCCACAGTTCGCACCATTGTGTCTGAGCTACGATAGGTACGCATCCGTTCAGTATGTGTGTTGCTGACGACCTCACCCGTTTGAGAGTTGAGGAGATACTGTCCTCCGTACGGCTCCTCTGGAATAGCCGAAAGAAACCCGGCCGCCACCAGCTCTTCCAAACCCGACGGCTTTTTCATCTTCATCTGTTCAAAGCGTTGGATGGCACGTTCGAGCAACTGAAGATCCCGCTCCAGACTCACTCTGCGAATCCGGAGTTGCAACCGCTCACGTATCTGTGGATCTGTCGTCTGCACCAACATCGCCGCCAGAAATTCCAATGCCACATCAGGGCTCTTTCCTTGCACATAGAGCCTGGAAGCCAATCTGGCGGTATACACGGGAGGTCCGACTGGAAATTCTCCTGGTACTTTGGCGGCTTGGGCCATGTACTCAGCGGCCTTGAGATGATCGCCAAGATGAAAAAAATGATTGAATCCCAGCCGGAACGGAATCCGCCATGATGCGGCGTTCGTGACGATGCCTTTCTCTAAGAGTCGATTGCTGAGGTCGACCCTTAGGGCTAGTTCGGCTAATACCGTTCCTCCTGTTTCGTACGCATACTCATAACGAGGGTCGAGGGTCGTAATCACATCAAGGGCGTGATAGAGCCATTCATAGTCCTTATCACGAACTACACGATCGCCCAGTACCTGCACCATCCGTAGCCACAGCAAGTCTGCTCCCAATTGGTGATATCCCAGGAGCGCCGGCTTCAGGACTTCACCTCGCGGTAGCAGGCGGAGCTGCTCCAATTTCGCAGCTCGTCCCCCATCGCGCTGCTCCAATTGATGTTGGAAAAGAATGGCACAACTGAGAAACCCTGTACAAAGAATGATGGCTGGAAAATGAACTATGGACTTAAACGTTTCCTTGATCATCTATCAATGGGGCGAGATTGCTGAATACCTAGGTGACGGTCACTGACGACACAAGAAACGGACATCCGGCCAGGGCTGGGATTGCCAGCCCTGGCCGGGCATACCCTATTCTAGAGGTTCCTAGAATATTGTGTCGTTGTTCAAGCAATTGGTCACGTTGCTGATGTCCGATACCATGAACAAACCATTTGCCGCGTTACCCGCAGCGCCACCGTTGCCATCCAAGTCTCCCTCCGATGAAGCAAGGAACCCGGTGGTCGGAGCGTTGCCAGGGCCGCCCGGAAGAGGCGAAACGCACGTAGCCCCACCCTTTACCGGTCCAGGAGCTACCGTAGCTAATGCAGTAGCCTGCAAACTATATTGATACCGAACCGAACCGGCCGGCACGAATCCGATATCACCAAAAGTACCGGTTGCCTGGGCAGCCACACCGGCGGGAGTGAAACATTGCACCACTCCCGATGAAGCCGCAGCTGCAACCGGCCATGCCACCAAAGCACCATTGTTCGGAATGGCTGCTGGCGTAGCGACTGCTGGTGCCGTTGTGGAAAGGAAGCATCGATTCTCAGCCTGGAACGCCAGGTTTGCCGTCTTGATTGCGCTCAAGTTGGTCTTGGCCTCCGAGGTGCGCGACCGCATCTGATATTGAATGAAGTTGGGAATGGCGATGGCCGCCAAGATCCCGATGATCGCCACGACGATCATCAACTCAATGAGGGTAAACCCCTCTTGTTTCCGCATTGCCATCAACATCGACCTGCCTCCAAGATGATGGATCACTGACGGCCCGTTTCATACCCTGTCATAACCTGCGGCGCTTCTGTTGCCGCCTACCGGTTGCTCTAGCAGGTTTGGTGCCGATCAATAACAAGGCCTAGCGTACCATCGATCCGTGATGATGCAATAACTTATGAGAAATCGGTCTGTGATCGATCCGAAAGGAGACTTCGTTCCTTCCGTAATCTGTTC
>JANPKE010000181.1:0-1785 GCA_031425875.1 Nitrospirota bacterium | reverse complement strand
TATCGAAACTCGGGATCACTGTCCAAAAGGTACAAATCACTCACAACGACCCGGTCGAATCCATCACGACCTATCTAGAAGAGCACGGCGCCGATCTCATTGTCCTGGCGACCGATCAGGAGAAGTCTGGAATCCCGTGGCTCAACCAATCCGTCGCGACCGGCATCGCTCGCAAGTCGCGGGAGATGATGCTCTTTGTTCCCAAGGGTATGAAGGGTTTTGTGTCTCTCGATGATGGTTCGATCTCGTTGAAGAACATCTTAATCCCCGTAGCGCGGGTTCCGTCGGCGCAGCCGGCTGTCCATGCCGTCACTAGGATGGTTTCTGGGTTCCGTTGCGACTCCGGCATGATTACCCTTCTACACGTCGGAGAGGAGGCCGTGCCGCCGGTGGACTGTCCGGAGGTGGCGGGGTGGCGCTGGAACCGGATGACGAAGAGCGGAGACGTGATCGAATCCGTGATTCAGGTTGCCAGGGAGATCGATGCAGATCTGATCGCAATGACGACTGACGGGGGCAACGGGTTTCTGGATGCATTGCGCGGAAGTCACAGCGAGCGGATAACACGTGAATCGCGCTGTCCACTGCTCACGATTCCGGTCGACGGGTGGATGGCCTCAGTCCTGTAGGTCCCACAGCGGCTCAGCCATCTCCTCTGCAACGTTCATTTCTCGGGAATGTCCTAGTCGTCCACCACCAGTAATGACGATACAATAAATTGAGAAGGATACAACCTGGCTTGTTTGGCGCAAGGGCCTTCTAACCTATCGGAGTTCCTTAAAACCATTACCCCACGCACAGGAGGCAACGATGTCCGTTATAGAGAGAGCCATCGAGCTGAATGTTCCAGTCACCAAGGCCTACAATCAGTGGACTCAGTTTGAGGAATTTCCTCGGTTCATGGAAGGCGTGGAACAGGTGCAGCAGGTCGACGACAAACATCTGCATTGGAAGGCCAGCATCGGTGGAAAGCAGAAAGAATGGGATGCGGTCATCACTGAGCAGATCCCGGATCAACGGATTGCCTGGATGAGCCAAAGTGGTGCCAAAAACGACGGAGCCGTCACATTTTCTAGGATTTCAGAGCACCAATCAAAGCTCACCCTTCGTATGGAATATGAGCCGGAGGGTGCCATCGAGAAAACCGGTGACGCTATGGGTGTGGTATCCGGAGGAGTGGAAGGGGATCTCCAGCGCTTCAAAGAATTTATTGAATCGCACGGTCAGGAGACCGGTGCCTGGCGAGGAACCGTTAGTTGAATAGGTCGGGGGCAGGGGAGAGTGCTTGTCGTCATTAGCGACATTGATGGGCATACCGCCGGACGATCAGGCTGGGTTTTTTAATCTATCGCAAGAGCTGTTCGGGGACATGATGCAGCGGCAAAGGGCAAGCGATGGGGCAATAGATGGAGAAGGCGTGCCGCGGGCGATGCTGATTGCATTGCAAGAAGGCATGCGAATTCACTCCATTCGGAGCAAAGCACCTTCAAATCGCTGAAGCATGCGGCAAATGAATAACTCACAATTCCATTTCACATTCCAATTTCTTCACTCTTAACAAAGGGGATGATCATGAAACTTATTTCTATATTCTCGGTTGGTGTGGCCACAGTGGGGATGACCTGTCTTCTCGGCTATGCATCGGTAGCCAACAGCGCACCTGGCGATCTGATAGCAGATTCCACTATGGCGCCTGGAGGAAGACAGGGCGGAACTGTAGGCGAAGCGGGAAGGGCAGACAAAGGCACTCCGCACGGGAGCAAGAAGCAAGGCGCGCCGGGCGAC
>JANPKE010000180.1:0-3140 GCA_031425875.1 Nitrospirota bacterium | reverse complement strand
CAGGGATATGCCGAGAACCAGCGGTTGATGGAGCAATACCGAGAGTTGGTCAGTCAGGTGGCCCAGCGGCATCAACAGTGGTATCGCTACCTCCAAACCAGGCTGAAACTCAATCTCGCCCTGCAATGGGCCACTACCAATCCTACAATAACCAAGGTGAGCGAGGCTGATCTGGCGAAGGATGATGCCGACCTCCTGGGTTCCGAGGTGATCGCGCTGATCAACGAGATTCGATTGAAGAATCTGTCTGAACGGAAAGGCCCCAATGGGCAACCGATCTTTTTAGTTGGTGTTGGGGATATGAACCATCTCCTGCAGAAACTTCCCGAGCTGGTCAGCCGGGTTGAGCACCGGGTGGCGAAGGATTCGCAGGTCTCGTCCATTGTGGACCTGACGGCGTTCGACCATTACCGGGCTAACGTGGAAGCGCTCCGCCGAATCAATGCGGTGATCAAACAGTACTTGGATATCGATGTGACCTTGTCTCGCGATGAAGTCCAGTCGCTTGCGGATGAGCTGCGGACGTTGCGCCGATGACGGCGGGCCATGAGAAAGAGGAGATCGGTATGATTAGACGACGGACGACGGTGTTGAGTCTCGGGCTCCTCCTGAGCAGTGTGGTTGGGTGTCACTCGATTCATAGTGATGCGGTGCGCAATCTCATCCAGCTCGAAGGCGGCAAAATTGATGCGGCGCAGACGAACATTGATGTCTTCCAGAAAGAGACGGAAGAACGCATCAAGAATCTGGAGCAGGCGCGCAGCTTTTTGCACGAGAGTTTTAAGCAGCTGCAGATGCTGGAGGCCAAGCAGCAGTTCGTGCTCTCGTCGTACCGCAAAATCACCAGCAAGAAAGGGGAAGCGGCGTACGCGGCCTCGTATTTGGTCGCGCAACTCTATTTGGCTGACTCTCGCGGTGTAGAAAAAATGGTATGGGATCAATTCGAAGAGGACTTTTGTGGGCTGCGTGATACGGCTCAGGCGTTGAACACCTCGTGGAAGCAGACTGGTGCGATCCATGCCCAGCTGAAGCAGTTCGCGAACAAGTCCGCGTTGGCCTCTGTGGATCCGGAATTCGTGTCGGCGTTGGTCGATCAGGCTCCGGCCCAGTCTGGACGCATTGTAGAGATTCTGAATAACTCGCGAACCGTGAACGATGCACTCGAAGAAGTGACGGGTTCCGGGATCATTCGCATGAGGGCGCTTGAGCGGGCCCATACCTTGACCGCTGATCTGGTTGAGCTGCTCGATAAATTAAAAAAAGACGACGAGCAATAGGGGGCACCATGGATCTCAGTATTGATGGGGTCGTCGGGTTTCTCCGGGATAACGATAACCTGATCAAGCAGTTGATGGAAACAGCCGAGGATGCGACTCAAGAGGTGATGGGGCTTTCGGTTCAGGTCGACCATGCTCGTGATGAGGCCAAGGCGTTGGTGGATCAGCTGGGGGCCGTCGAATTTGAGGTCGGGAAGCAGGATGAGACGAAAGTTCGCCAAAAAGCCCTCTTGGAGGCGGTGGCCACGCTCCGCAAGAAATTTGAAACCTATAAGAACGATCCGCTTCGGCGTGGGATCTATGCCGCTGAGATTTCGAACCTGTATCTGCAGTTGGCCAACACCTTCAACAATGAGACGATTGCGCAGATCGTTCCCTTCACCAAAGACGAAATCAAATCGTACAAAGACCTCATGAAAGAAGCGGTGCTCGACGCGGCCTCCAGAAAAAAACGGGCTGCCGTCATCAAGGCCGCCGCACAGCTTTCCAAACTGGCGATCGGCGTGGCAGCGAAGTTGGCGGTGTAACCGCGTGAGGGATTGAGCGATGCGACGGACATGGTTTCTGTGGGCTGTCATCGGTCTCTCGTCTGGCTGCAGCCTTGATGCAGGCTCCCGTGGTCCATTTGGTCCAGAGGATCCCGAAACTGCGGTGCAGAAGACCAAGCTTCCGGACAAGATTCCTTCTCCGCATGTATTTCAGTTCACCGGTGACGACACGGCTGGCCATCACAAACCAAAAATGGCCGGCGCTGTTGCTGATGCTGGTGTGAAGCGAGCGACGAATGAGGGCGCAGTCCTGACGTCGAGCGAGGTTGCAGCGTTACGAAGAGCTGCCGAGGGAGACCGTCGGGTTGCCGCCCTGCTGGGCAAACGCTGGGCATTCATCGACGCAGATCGGTTGCCGCCGGAGGGCAAGGTCTCGTTCGGCTGTTGCCGCGACGGGTCCAGTATGACGAGGTTGGCGTATTACAGCTACAGCCAAAACGTGGCCGTGGAAGTCCGCATGAAGGACACGAACGTCCTGAGCGTTTCACGTGTGGAGGGCTATCAGCCACCAGAAGGTCAACAGGATGTTCAACGAGGCATTGAACTGGCCAAAGCCGATCCACGCCTAGTCGGCAAGGTCGAGCAACTCCAAGGCCACGGGCTCCTCATGCAACCAGATCGCGGGTTCTTCAGGAACGATCCAGGGTACGCACATCGGACCATCTGGATTACCTTTTCAAAGGGGCAGGACGGCGATCCGAAGTACTGGGCCGTGGTGGATCTGACCGACGATAAGGTTCTTGAGGCCGGTGAGGAGCCGCCTCGCTCGTGAGAGGAATAGGATGACACGTATCTGGTACTCCGGCTTGTTGATGTGCTGTGTCCTTGCCTGGTGCGGAGCGGCCATGGCCGAGACGCAGTCCGAACATGTGGATTGGGGGCGATGGAGTTTCGACTGGGAAGTTCGGGACAACCAGGGCTTGGCGTTGCGAAACGTGAAGTATGCCGATGAGCTGATTCTCGCCAAGGCCAGCATGCCCGTCGTCCGTGTCAAGTATGTGAAGGAGATGGTCTGGTGGAATCCCTTCACCTGGTTTGGTTCACGTGCGGAGAGTGGGCGCTGTGGCCCATTCCAAGATCGGCTGCGGTGGCAGGACCTGGTGCCGATTGTCAATTGTGGTGACCAGAAAGTCTGCATGGAACGCTCAACTCAGAATAATGTGAAGTGGCTCGAGCTGGGGATCTATGCCCGGATCGGGGAATATCACCTCTACCAAGCATGGCACCTATCGGAAGACGGCGAGCTCCGTCCCGTTCTGCATAGCCGGGGCTTGTCGTGCAACACCAACCATGATCATCATCCCTATTGGCGTTT
>JANPKE010000179.1:0-1942 GCA_031425875.1 Nitrospirota bacterium | reverse complement strand
GAAAGTTCCTGCTGCAGAAGAAACTTTGCTATAAATCTCGTGGACAATAAATGACAGCGGCTTGTGAATCCGGCTCACGTCATTAGAGCCTCCTCATCCCAATTACACTCTGATCTAAATTTCCTGTGGGTCCGATCCAATAAACAAAACTCTCATCGACGCCGAATGTGCGCGGCTCGACGAACCGAAAACCCAGCCGTTCATAGAGTCGGTGGGCGCGCGTGTGGCTGGCGGATGATCCCAACCACGCAGTCACACTCCATCGGTCAGCATGACAGTACGCAGACTCACCCTCCGGCCTCTCCCGCTCATGGTCTTCGTTTCTCGATCAGTTGAACTTCAACACTATGCCAATCGTTTACACAGCCTTTTCAACAAATGTTTCATATGGCCACACTCAAATGTCGATTTTGGACCGCCCAACGACTATCGTATATCAGCAGGATCTGCTCAATAGGATTAAAAGGATGCCATGGTCGACCCAACGGGGAAACGAAAGGCAAAAACCTCAAACCTGCCGGCGAGTGTCTGCTGACATGCCCGCCGCCGATCTAGGACAGGCGAAGAATTTCTATGCCTCGTGTTCAGCCGTAAGTTCTCAAAGTTTCCGGCAGGGCAATGTCGCCATTTGTGAAGACACAGAGCAGAACGCTCTCGCACTGTGAGAGACGAACCAACACGCACGATAACTCATGAAACTGGATCGCTCAACTCCACACCCCTCGCACTGGAGGATATAATGAAATATCTCTGCCTGGTGTATCTCGAAGAAAAGCTCTTCAACACGTTTCCGAACCACGAACGGCAGGCGCTTTCGAACGAAGCCATGTCGTATTGCGACAAGTTACGGAAAGCCGGCCAGTTGCTCGCCGCCTCCCCGCTCCACCCGGTCGAAACGGCAACGACCGTGCAAGTCCGAGAAGGCAAGACGTCGACCACCGATGGACCATTTGCCGAAACGAAGGAACAGCTGGGCGGTTTTCTCATGATCGATGTCCCAGACCTGAACGACGCCATCCGCGTAGCTGCCCAGTTTCCAGTAGCCCGTTTCGGCAGAGTGGAAGTCCGCCCAATGAAGGAGTTGGGCTGCGCAGACTAACCGTCACCATGAATGACGATACGGCAACAGAAGCACGTGTCAAAGTTGACGAAATCTACCGGGCCGAGTCACGCCAGGTGCTGGCTACCTTGATTCGCCTGCTCGGTGACTTCGACACCGCCGAAGAAGCGTTGCACGAAGCCTTTACGGCCGCCATGGAGCAGTGGCCGCGCGAGGGAGTTCCGGCCAATCCATGCGCCTGGCTCGTCTCCGCGGGGCGGTTCAAGGCCATCGACGGCATAAGACGGCGCGCGCGCTATGACGCGTCGTTGAACGAACTCGCCAAACACATCGAAACCACCACCAGTGATCCTTTGGAACAGACAGACGAGCTCATCGAGGATGACCGCCTGCGTCTGATCTTCACCTGTTGCCACCCCGCACTCTCAACGGAAGCACAAATCCCGATGACGCTGCGCGAGGTCTGTAACTTGACAACAGAAGAGATCGCCCGCGCCTTCCTCACGAAACCAGCGACCATCGCGCAACGAATTGTCCGGGCCAAAGCGAAGATCCGTGATGCGCGCATTCCTTACGAGGTTCCTCCACCATCAGAATTACCCGAGCGTGTCGAGACCGTCTTGCGAGTGGTGTATTTAGTGTTCAATGAAGGATACTCAGCGTCGTTCGGCCCATCGCTCACTAGAGCGGATCTCTCCAGTGAAGCAATCAGGCTGGGGAGACTCCTCTTACAATTGCTCTCTGACCCAGAAGTCATGGGACTGCTCGCGTTGATGCTCTTGCACGAATCGCGAAGAGCGGCGCGAACCTCGGCCACCGGTGATCTCGTGCTCTTAGAGCAACAGGACCGGTCATTGTGGGACCGCAGCCTCATCAGCGAGG
>JANPKE010000178.1:0-4141 GCA_031425875.1 Nitrospirota bacterium | reverse complement strand
CGACCGTCCCAACAGTTTCGCTGAGAGTATATTGTCGGGCAAACGTGCCCGAATTATAGATGCCTTTTTGTTGTACGGCTTTGAGAATGTGGTTTGCCTCATCGATGAGGTCCACGGCTGTATCAGGGGCATCCCCATCGGTCAGGCAGCACGAGACAAACGTCCGGTAGCGATCCGAAAATCTCGACGCTGCATTCTGCAGCTCCACAATTTTTATGGGGTCACGGTCGGGAAGATCGAAGCCCTGTTGGCGTGCCTTTTCCTTGAACGCTTCTACGGACTGTGTGTCGTAGAGCGGCTCGCATCCCGGGCCTTTTTTCGTTGAAATCTGTTGATCGGGCGTCTTGCTCGAGCACCAATAGACCGGTGCTGGTTGGTTGAGTGGATTATTCGGATTGAAGTCCTTTGCATTAGCCTGCTCCAGGCAGAGGCACGAAAGGATGAGGAACAGAAACGGTCTTATGTATGAGAAATGCGAATAGTTTAGAAACATGACAACATTCTCTAATTGAAATCCCTTGAAGTCAACCAAACTTCACCAGTTTGACAGACGAGGAAAGCGTTGGAACCTTTCGGAGGGGTAAGTTTCGTAGCTTGTTGTAAATAAATAATAATTCAATTGAATGCCGACTGCCAGATGACGCGTTTTTAAACTTCTGCACCTTAATTTAGGCCTCGCTAAGTTACTGAAAGACTGTTGACAAGCAAAAATGCCAGAGTATACTTCGTCAGGGTGGGGAAAAGTGGAGGCGTGTGGGTGAAAGTATTGTTGGTGAAAACTTGCACATCTCAGTACTCGGTCAAGAAGTGTGCTCTTGGCTTATTTCTGAGCAACCTGCCACCATTGTGGATTGTACGGTGGGATATGGTGGGCATGCTGAAATGCTCTTATTGACTAGCCCTGTTGGAACAAGGGTTGTAGGGCTGGACCAAGACTCTCAGGCCATTGAGTTCAGTCAGCGGCGTTTGAATCGATTTGGAGACCGTATTGTGTTGCGGCAAGGAAATTATCGAGACTTAAAGTCGCACCTTGCTGAAGCGGGTATCGCGAAGGTCGATGGTGTGCTGTTCGATTTTGGGGTTTCATCCCCGCAGTTGGACGATCCCTTGCGAGGGTTCAGTTTTCAGCGAGAAGGTCCCCTGGATATGCGTATGGACCAAACGATCGGGACAACTGCTGCCGATTTGGTGAATAGTAGTCCCGAACATGAGCTTGCGGACATCATATTTCAGAATGGGGAAGAGAGGTATGCCAGGCGAATTGCTCGGGCCATCGTGCAGGAAAGGCAACGACAGCCAGTCATGACCACCGGAGTACTTGCCTCTATCATCGCTCGGTCCGTGCCGGCGTCTTATCGCCACGGACGGATTCATTGTGCCACACGGACCTTTCAGGCGCTTCGCATTGCGGTGAATCATGAACTGGATTTCTTGGAGCCCTCGCTTCGAGATGCAACCGAGGTGTTGGCTGTGGGGGGGAGGGTTTGCGCGATTTCTTTTCATTCTCTCGAAGATCGTATCGTGAAGCATACATTCCGGTCTCTTGCGCAAGGGCCAGACGCCACCTTGTCGATACTCACGAAGAAACCGGTCCTTCCTTCGGGGGCCGAGTGCGAAGCAAATCCCCGATCACGAAGCGCTAAATTACGAGTCGCTGAACGTCAACCGAGGATGGGATTTTCATGAAGACCGTCACCGTTTTTCTAGGACTCTGTCTCGTATTTGTGTTTGTGTGGGAGCGCGTAGACGTGGTTCGAATCGGCTATCAGATTGAACGGTTGAAGCGTGATAAGACGGTACTGGAACGTCAACGAGATGAGCTTCGCGTCAAATTTTCCACATTGAGTGCCTCCGACCGGATCGCAAAATTGGCGACGGAAAAACTCGGCATGAGTCTGCCTCAGCAAGGGCAAATCATCGTGGTTCAGTCCAGATCAAGACCAAGTGGTGTCCATCCCTCAGGTATTGCGTTGGTTGAGCTGAAAGTCGCCAGGAATGATCTTCCCAGCGGGAGGTTCTAGTGGCCGGTTCCCTTTCTCGTGGTCGTCGGTATGTCCTATTGTTGCTGTTGCTGTGTGGGTTTGGAGTGGTTCTGTTCCGGCTGGTCACGCTGCAAGTGTTGCAAGCGGCTGAACTCTCAGTCCAAGCGGATCGACAGCACCAAAAGACGGTATCGCTGGAAGGGGCGCGCGGCACGATCGTCGACCGACATGGCAAGATTTTAGCCATGAATGTGGAGGTGCCGTCCGTATTCGGAGTTCCAACCACAGTAGATAGCCCTCTTAAGACTGCTCGGCAGTTATCGCCGATTCTGCATGTGAGGACCGATGAGTTGGAACGAAGACTCCGACAGGACCGGAGATTTGTATGGTTAGCTCGAAAGTTGGATCCTGAGCAGGGGCGTCGACTGGACCGTTTGTCGCTTGATGGAATCGGGGTTGTGATGGAAGGGCGGCGGTTCTATCCCAAAGGGCCGCTCCTGGCTCATGTGTTGGGTTTTTCGGGAATGGACGGTGAGGGCTTGGAAGGCGTCGAGCATCGCTACGAACCGTACTTGCATGGTGAGAAGCGGATGATGGTGCTGCAACGCGATGCCTTAGGGCATACGGTATTTCCTAAGGGCATGACGGAACGGAGTCCGACGCCCGGCCATAGCCTCACGCTTACGATCGATGAGGTGATTCAGTATATCGTTGAGAGAGAGCTTGAGGACGCGGTTGGCCGCGCGCGGGCCAAGTCAGGAACAGTGATTCTGCTTGATCCAAAGACCGGAGCGGTATTGGCTATGGCGGTGAGTCCGCGATTTGATCCCAATGCAGTATCGGCTCTGAGCCCTGATCGCTGGCGGAACAGGGCGCTGACGGATGCCTATGAACCAGGGTCAACTATGAAGGCGATGATGGCTGCGGCAGCCATTGAAGAGCGAGTGGTAAGGCCGAATACGATGGTATTCGGGGAGCATGGTCGTATGACCGTCGCGAACACCGTGATTCATGATCATGAACGACTGGGATGGATCTCCTTTGCGCAGGTGATTCAGAAGTCCAGCAACATTGGGGCGGCGAAGACCGGTATGGCGTTGGGGGAGCACCGGCTCTATCGATATCTCCAGGCATTTGGTTTTGGACAGCGAACGGAGATCGATCTTCCCGGAGAGGGAGTTGGACTGGTTAGAGACCCCAAAGACTGGGGGCGCCGTTCGGTCGCGTCTATTTCCATAGGGCAAGAGATTGGTGTGACGCCACTTCAAATGGTATCTGCGGTTGCGGCCATTGCCAACGACGGTATGTTAATGAAGCCCTACGTGGTGTCAGAAATACGAGATGCTGATAACCACATCCTCAGGCACGTCCCTCCTCAAGCCAAGCGACGGGTCATTTCTCCAGAAACGGCTCGCAGCGTGACGAAGATTCTTGAAGGTGTCGTGACGGACGGCACCGGGACGAATGCGGCTATCCCGGGATTTCGGGTGGCTGGAAAAACCGGTACAGCCCAAAAAATTGATCCCCGAACCGGTGCCTATTCAGCCTCTCGATTTGTTGCGTCTTTTACGGGGTATGCGCCGGCAGACAACCCCCAGCTCGCCATGATCGTGGTGATCGATGAACCTCAAGGTGATACGCTGGGCGGGGCTGTCGCCGCCCCGGTGTTTAGTCGCGTCGGGGAGCAGGTGTTAAGCTACTTAGGCGTGCCATCGAATGCGCCAATTACGTTGGCGATGGCTTCGCGATAATCGTAATCGTACTGGGGAGTGTCGATGACCTTGGCAACCCTGCTTCAGTCGCTAGAAGGACGGGTGAAGATTCTTGATCGCCGTGGAAATTTGGACGTGTCCATCAACGCGATTACTGATGATTCTCGGGCTGTCTCAGCCCACAGTCTCTTTGTCGCCGTGAAAGGCGAGCAGGTCGATGGACATGAGTTTATTCCCGCGGCAATGAGAGGGGGAATGGTTGCATTGTTGTCCCAGCATCCGGTGAGTGAGGTGTCTCTTCACTTCGTCCGCGTTGACGACTCCAGAAAGGCGCTCGGTCTGCTGGGGGGGCGATTTTATGGAGACCCCTCGTCGAATATTCGGATGATCGGTGTGACTGGAACAAATGGGAAAACCACTACGACGTATATCTGCAAAGCGCTGATG
>JANPKE010000177.1:0-6044 GCA_031425875.1 Nitrospirota bacterium | reverse complement strand
CCATAACTGTGGCCATGGAAATCTGTATTGTTTTTGTACAGCCGGAGGTGCGGGCCGCCAAGTGTCCGATTACGTCGCTGGGCAGCGCGGAGAACGATACGCTCCCCCGCGCGATCTTGAGCCAGCAGGTCTCGAAGTGTTCGGCACTCAGGCGTCGAATATTCCGGATGCGTATGGTCGTTGTAGAAGCGTGCGCCGTTCGGCAACACGAGGTCACTCTTCATGTCATGGAACGAAAAGGGACGATGCGCATCGCGTTGTGCAAACTCATCTTCCTCACGATCCTGCTGCAAGCCCGAGACACGAAAGCCGCGAGCATCCTCATGCGGGTCCTCACCGGCATAGTCCCAACGCCGTTCGAAAGAGGCGGCAAGATGTGCTCGCACTAACTCCATCGACTCCACAACCGGATCCATCTCCGGTACATCATCCCTCGTAATCCCGTATTCGGTTTCGATGCCAAAAAGACGCATAGTCATCAGCTGACAGGCTCAAATCACCTATGTTTTGTCAGCGTGTTATCTGTCAGCCTTTCCTCAAATGATCTGATTGACCAGGCGTTCTTCGGTCTGACGCCCACGCCGAAACGACGAAACCCCAACAACCTGTTCCGGGTGATGATCCAACAGCTTCAGCCACTCCTCCGCCGCATCGTCCGGCGGCAACATGTCACCCTCTCGAAATTCCGCTGAGACGGAATCCAGGAAGTCTTTGGTCTGCAAGCCAGACGGCTGCCCCGACTGAACTATACGGTCGATCGCCTTTTCCTTGGCACGCTGAACAATCGAGGCCAAGATGGCTCCGCTCACCAGATCTCCCCGGTACAGCACCTTGTTTTGCCCGCTCCTGAGCCTGATCGACAGAAGCCGATTATCCTCCGTTCGACGGAAGATGGACTCGGTGATTTCCTCCACGAGCGAGGCCACCGCTCGCACGTGCTCACCGCCTCGTTCCTGGACCAGTGCGGGATCTAGCGGCAGATCCGACGTTAAATAGACCCTCATAATCTCAGCTGCGGCATCCCTGTTCGGCCGGCTGACTTTGATTTTCCGATCAATGCGGCCTGGGCGCAACACCGCTGGATCGATCAAGTCAGGGCGGTTAGAAGCCAGGATGATGACAACGTCGTGCAGCGACTCGATCCCGTCCATTTCGCTGCAGAACATCGGCACGAGCGTGTTCGAGATATTGAAGGAACGCATGGCGCGTCGCGTTCCCAAAATCGACTCCGCTTCGTCGATGAAGATAAAAGGCAAGGCACCATCCCTGCGTCTCGCCCTGGCTTGCTCGAAGAGGTCACGAACCATCCGCTCCGATTCCCCCAACCACATGTTGAGGATTTCAGGCCCTTTTACATGCAGGAATGCTCCGCTTGTCACCGGCGGACGTTTGTCCCCATCAGGCTGGTGCTCTGGCTTGGATTCGCTGACCAGCTTGGCCAAGCTACCGGCGGCCGCCTGCCCAATAAGGGTCTTCCCGCATCCGGGCGGCCCGTAGAGAAGAAAACCCTTGGGTTGCGAAAACTTGAACCGCTCAAATGTCTTGGCATGAAGCAGTGGATACTCAATCGCCTTTCGAATGGCAGCGATCGCCTCGTTCTGTCCGCCAATCTGCTCCCAAGTAATTTTCGGGGTTTCGTCAAGGATATGTCGGCTTGCTTTGCGATCGCCCAGTTTTTCGATCGCCACTCGGTGGCTAGGATCGATGCGGATCTCATCACCCGCCTTAAGCTCCACGCCGACGAGATCGGTCGACCTCTGTAGAATCAACGATTGCCGGCCCATTTCCTGTTCAAACCGCAATCGTCCGTCAAGCATGGCTTCAGTCAGCTTCAAGATAGGCCCATTCCGATCGTACCCGAGCGTCTTGATCACTGCGTAGGCTTCGTTGACCAGAATCTGACTTCCGATCTTCAGATCCGTCTCGGAGACGCGGGGGTCCACGTTGGCATAATACTCAGCCCCACCGACAACGATGCGGGCGAGTCCCGCACCTGGAACATCCAGCAAGATACCGATTCGATTAGCTGGTGCCGTCAGTTTAGCAACGACCTCGCCGACTTTCTTGAATTCCAGTTCGCGTTGTTGATGGGCGGCTTGAGACAGCGTCACCGCATGACGCAGCTTATACAGCAGCTTCTGCCGAGCATCTCCCTCTGGAAATGAGGCCAGACATTGTTCAATCAATTCGAGCGGATCAGTCCCCGTCTTCAACGACGGTTCATCGTTCCGATTGTTGGGTTCATCTTGTTCAGGAGTTCTGCGATCACTCATGGGAGGCCTCCATAAGACGGCACCGCATGATCCTACCATACGCACACTTTGAATTACCGGTTCACTATTTGACAGCCTGAAGAACCACCGAAATTTTTTCACGCCGATTTCCGCGCAGAATCTCCACGCTCACCTGGTCACCGATTTTGTGCGCTTCCATCACATCCATCAGATCATCAATGGTAGCTACGGTCTTTCCGGCGACCGAGACAATGACGTCGCCGAGTTGGACCTGCCCCATCATGGTTTCACGCGCCCCCTTGAGTCCTGCACGATCGGCGGCACCGCCGCGCGTCACCTTGCCGATGATGACCCCCTTGATCCCCCATCGCTTCGCCATCGCGTCCGGCACGAGAGAGACGCCTAACCCTGGACGGATGAGCTTACCGTGCTTGATGAGCTCCGGAACGATGCGGTTCACCGTATCGACGGGAACGGCGAACCCAATCCCTGCGTAGGCCCCGCTCGGACTCACGATTTGCGTATTCACGCCGATCAATCGCCCAGCTCCATCCAGAAGCGGGCCGCCTGAATTGCCGGGATTGATCGCCGCGTCGGTCTGGATCACACCTTCAATCGTCCGATTCGACATGGATTTGATGGTCCGTCCCAATGCACTCACGACTCCAGTCGTCAACGTATGATCGAGCCCGAACGGATTCCCAATGGCTAACACCTTTTGACCCACTCGCACATCATGCGAGGAACCAATCGCCAGCGGCTCCACATGAACGTCAGACACCTGAATTTGCAACACGGCTAGATCGTGATCGGGATCGGCGCCGACCAGTCTCGCCTCGTATTCGCTCCGATCGCCCAATGTGACCTTGATTGAGCTGGCCCCATAGATCACATGAAAGTTGGTGACGATATGGCCCTGTTTGCTCCATATAAAACCAGACCCCGACCCCTGCGGCACTTCCATGACATCCAGAGACCAGATATCCTGTTGGATCGCCGTGTTTGCAATGAACACAACTGACTTGGTCGCCCGTTCAAACACCGTGATCGTCGCCCGTTCATCGGCACTCAGCTCCGGTGGAGGGGGCGTCAGCGGACGTGGTTTCCCTTCAGGGCCGTCATAGACCGCACCCAACGGCTTGCCCCACTCGGCAGCATGGATCGGCGAGCACAGCGTGGCCGTAACCAGGAGAAGTGTCAGAGATCTGACGAGGCTATTCACCCAGGACCTGTACGACGAGTTCACGCATTCTGGCACGGGTATCGAAATCCACCAGCACGATTTGTTGCCAGGTGCCGAGCAGGAGCGCACCGGCCGCAAACGGAATGGTGACGGACGGCCCCTGGAGTTGCCCTCGAAGATGGCTGTGGCCGTTGTCTTCACCAGGATTGACCGTGTTGTGCTGCCACCGAGGGTCAGGAGGAACGAGACGATCCCAAAACGTTTTCGTGTCTGCGCGAATCCCCGGTTCATCCTCAATAATCATGACGGAAGCGGTGGTATGTTTGACGAATACCGTCACGATTCCGGCCTTGAGGGTAGAACCAGCCAACGCATCGGCAACGGCTGTCGTGATGTTGTTGACCTGCGTCCCACCTTCCATGCGGATCGTCAGCGAAACGGTATGGACACCCATCATATGCTCCGGCCTGTGAGGCTACGAAGGTAGCGGCGGTCGCTCCGGGTCAACGGCTCGCCACGCGCTGCTTCCAAAATCGGGTCGAACACCCCTTCTGCTGTCAACGCTCTTACGGCGCTCAAGACCTCGCAGCTCAGAATGCCTTCTTGCCCAAGCTTATCGAGATAGGCAAAGGCTTCCGGCAGGCTCTCTTTGTTCCGAGCATAATAATCGCGTCCCCGGCGCTGATTGCTGTAGGCCTCAAACTGCTCGCAGGCAACAAGAATCTCCGCCAGTTGCCGCACCCATGCCTTCGCCTTAGCCAGCCGTTCCGGGTAATAGTAATACAGCATCACCTGTTGCATCCAAGATGTCCACTCGACGCCCAATGACTTCAACGCCGGCTTCACCGCACGCAATCGCTTGGCCAGGCGCCGCGCATAGCCCAAGCGCATTTCGATCTGTTCGACAGCCCATGGGTCCAGGGCCACGCCGGAGGCCAGCAGATCCTGGCGATACAACGACACGAAGGCTTCTGTCTCCCGGCCATATACCGTCCTCGGGTGAAGGGCGCGCCATTCACGAGGCCTCGTCGGAATACCCCGTTGCTTGGCCCAAGACCAAATAGTTCCAAAGAGTTGCCGATCGAGGCCGGCACGGCCCAGGTCATGCAAAAGACAAGCAACGTGATAGAGCCGGACCCGATCGCGTGGATGTCCGAGTCGGTCGGCAACGATCACACACATCTTTGCCGTTCGCACGGCGTGTGGCCGATCATAGCCGCGGATTGTGCATCCCGGTCGACGGGGGTGAGGATAGTCATACAGTGTCATGAGGGCCTTCGCGAGAGGACGAGAAACTTCCAGCGGTTTGAGTCGACGAGAGTCAGATAGAGCCATAGTTCGCAGCGAGAGCTAAACAACCGAGTAGACCATGGCGAGAATATCGTCGGCCGAAACACGGTGTCAAGGCGACTTCGAGAGAATCGGCTCGCTCCAAATCCTACGGACTTTGCTCATGGACTTTGCTATGCTCACCGACAGTACGTACGTGAGAATATTCAGATGATGAACTGGGTACGACTCTGGTGTCTCGCAGCGGCATCGGCCATCGCCACGGAGCCGCTGTGCGGATTCGCCGGATCGCTGGACCATTTGACCGATCTGACCGGACGCGTACAAGCCATCGTGACCTTGAAAAGTCGCGACAACTTCGTCAGCGAATATCGCTACGACGTGAGCGTCAGGAACCTCTCGTCGGACGCAATCATCGGCGACTCACTGGTCATCGTGCTGGACAAGATTACCAACTTGGCCGGGGAAGACCGAGAGGGGCTGACGGGAGAATCCTTCCTGAAACGATTCGACGTACTGGACCAATATGGCCAGACAGACGATGGGAAGCCATATTTCCGCATTCCGCCTGGGACGTCCCCCGACCTCGTCCCGCAAACCGATAGTCTGCCCGCCGTGGTCCGAATCAGGAATCGAGATTACGTGGCGGTCTTCACTCCGTCGTTCAAAGTGCTGGGACAGAAGCGGCCCCCTCCGGAGGCGAAGCGTGCGGAGTCCGCGACACAGTCCACCTCACCGCAAGCACCAGCTCAGGCTGGCCCCAATTCTATGGATAAGCTCATCCAGCTGTTGATCAAGAAAGGCCTGTTGACAGAAGAGGAGTGGCGCAAGGCCAATCGGCCATGAGCGATCCGTCATGCAACGCCTGCACTGGCACCTGGCCGAGACAGGACCATTTCATCGCAGACCTCGGATTGTCGAAGGTCTATCTCCACGATGACCAATTCTTCCCCGGCTGGACCGTCGTCGTGTTTCAGCGCCATGCCTCAGAATTATTCCACCTTGCACCCGCCGAACGTTTTCAGCTGATCGAAGAGGTCAACCGAGTGGCTGAGATATCGGCCACAGTCCACCAAGCCAAGAAAATGAACTACGAACTCCTCGGCAACCAACTTTCTCATATCCATTGGCATATCATTCCACGCCTTGTCGGTGATCCTGCCCCGCTTGAACCAGTATGGCGGATACCGCATAGCCCCCTTCTTCTAACGGGAACCGCGCTTCATGAAGCTATCAACCGTCTAGCGCACCCTCTTCGCCTGGCCGGGTAAACCCGTTCGTATCGTATCCCCCGCGCAGATGATATAATTGAAGGCTATTATGGCTCTCTGTCGAGG
>JANPKE010000176.1:0-1568 GCA_031425875.1 Nitrospirota bacterium | reverse complement strand
TCGGCATCATCGTCGGCGGTCCCACCAGTCGCACCTCGGCGCCCAGTTTGATGAGCGCACAAATGTTCGATCGAGCGACGCGGCTATGCGACACATCTCCCACAATCGCCACGCGTAACCCATTGAAATTCATGCCTCGCTGCCGGATCGTGTAGAGATCGAGCAACGCCTGCGTCGGGTGCTCATGCCATCCATCGCCTGCATTAATGACGGATGACTTGACGCCATGCGCCAGGGTTTCGGCGGCGCCGGCCGAGGAGTGGCGCAGGACGATGATGTCCGCCTGCATGGCTTCGATGTTCCGCGCGGTATCGAGCAATGTTTCTCCCTTCACCACACTGCTGGAGGAGGGAGAAAAGTTAATCACGTCGGCGCTCAGACGCTTGGCCGCCAATTCGAAAGACGTGCGCGTCCGGGTGCTCGGCTCAAAGAAGAGATTCACGACGGTCTTGCCTCGGAGAGCCGGCACTTTTTTGATTTCGCGCCCGGTCACTTCCTTGAAGGAATCTGCCGTCTCCAGGACAAGCATGATCTCGTCCACAGACAACGAAGCGAGGCTCAACAGATCTTTGCGCTTGAGGCTCATGGGATCCTCCGCTTCAGGATTTTAAGATGACCACCCGGTCATCTTCCCCAGCTTCGTCCAACAGCACCTGAACCTGCTCCTCTCGGGAGGTCGGTAGATTCTTCCCGATATAGTTCGCTTTAATCGGCAGCTGCCGATGACCTCGATCCACCAACACCGCCAGCTGGATTTCCTCCGGGCGTCCCAAGTCCATCAGCCCATCCATCGCCGCCCGTATCGTTCTCCCGGTGAACAAGACATCGTCGACAAGCACGATGACTTTATTGGTCATGTCGAATGGCACCGACGTTTTTCTCAGGATCGGTTGATTTTTGCGCAACGCCAGATCGTCGCGATACAAGGTAATGTCCAATTCACCGATGGGAACCTGCACACCCTCAATGCTCTGGATCCGTTTGACCAGTCGATGGGCGAGATGCACACCACCGGTCCGTATCCCCACCAGGGCCAGATCCTTCCCCCCTTTATTCCGCTCCAAAATCTCGTGCGCGATGCGCATCATGGCGCGGGAAATATCCCCGGAATCCATGATCAGCTTTTCATCTTTCCGCTCTGTCGGTTTGTTCGTAGGAGTCGTCATGCTCAGGCGATTATATGTTCAGGTCCTTATCGAGTCCGGGCATAAAAAAACCTCCTCACAGTACCATTGTGAGAAGGTCAATTGATCACCGTCCGTGGCCGGACCGAAATTCATAATTGGCTCCTTGCTCACCTCACTGGATGAGCGTTAAAGGTTGTGACATCCTACGGGAACACTAAAAACCTGTCAAGCACTCGAAGCCAGCACAAGGCAGTTTACGAGGTAACGTCCGAGTTATAGTTCACGAGTCCATAATCTGAGTCGCCTATGCCAGAGGCGTGTGATTTCCGCATTGGCAAGAACGATCGAAAACCCTATCCAAATGGATGGCCCCACAAACTGGCACTGCAAGATTCTACTCCTCGGCTTCCTGCTTGCGCTGTCCGCCTGCACGCATGCGGC
>JANPKE010000175.1:0-9941 GCA_031425875.1 Nitrospirota bacterium | reverse complement strand
TTGGCCGGCGTCGCAGAATTGCATCATGAGCTTCCGCCGTCTGCGCCCGCTGCTGGCCGTGAGGGTGAAGAAGGACGAACCCGGCAACTTGAAGGTTTGCAGCTGCTCGTGGGGTCTCTGGAATTGCCGGTTCGTGGAGAGTGGACCGAATTCTATCGGCACATCGAGCGGATGAACCATTGACGAGAAGCGATCTGCAAAGGAGCAAGCATCGAGCAAACAACGACAGGGCATCGTCATTCTACTGTAACTGTTCGAACGATTGGGGGCACCGACGCGAGTCAGAAACGGTCTGAGTTGGGTGGTGATGTCGCTCTTTCTGAGAGGGGCACTTGTAGCGCGAAAGCAATCGGGATTACGGGGTTGGTTCATTCAAGCGGATGGTATAGAGGTAATGGTACAGACCCTTACGCTCTAGAAGCTCTGCGTGAGTGCCTTGCTCGACCAATTTCCCCTTATCCAGGACCAGAATTCGGTCGGCCCGCTGGATGGTCGACAGTCGGTGGGCAACGACGAAGGTGGTGCGACCTGCCATGAGGCGATGGAGCGCTTCTTGAACCAGCCGTTCCGATTCGGTATCGAGCGATGAGGTGGCTTCGTCCAATAGCAAAATGCGAGGATTCTTTATGATGGCTCGAGCAATCGCAATGCGTTGGCGTTGCCCGCCTGAGAGGTTGACCCCCTTTTCGCCGACCAGGGTTTGGTATCCATCGGGCAAGCCAAGGATGAAGTCGTGTGCATGCGCGGCTTTGCTCGCTTCCGATACTGCAGCTTCGTCCGCTTCCCTCCTTCCGTAGCGAATGTTGTCGAGGATGGTTCCTCCAAACAGGATGGTTTCCTGTGGGACCAGTGCAATCTGTTGATACCAACTTTCAAGGGTCACATCACGCAGATCTTTGCCGTCGATGGTGAGGCGCCCTTCGATCGGATCGTAGAACCGGTGAAGTAGGTTCATCACCGTGGTTTTCCCGGCGCCGGTTGGGCCGACGAAGGCGACCAATTCGCCCGGCTTGGCTTCAAACGACAGGTCTAATAACACCGGATGTTGAGGGTCGTAACCGAAGCTGACCCTCTCGACTCGGACGTGTCCTTCGACTGTGGAGAGACTCTGCGCCGTGGGTTGATCCGCAATTTCCGGTTGTGCATCCAGAATCTCAAAGACCCGTTGCATGGCTCCCTGCGCCTCTTTGAGCTGCGTAAAGATGCGAGCTCCTGCGCTAAATGGGCCGATTAGGATGCCAGCAAAGAGGACGAAGGCGAACAGCTCCCCTGGCGTGACAGTCCCGTCGATGACCTGTTGACCGCCGTACCACAGCACCGCTGCTGCCGCAGAAAAGGTGACCAGGCTGATCACGGGAATGAATACGGCCATGATGCCGGCCCGATGCAATGTGAGGCGAAGCATCTGGTTCACCTGGGTGGCGAAGCGGGTTTCTTCCCGCTGTATCTGCACGAAGGATTTGACGATCCGAATGCCTGAAATCACTTCTTCGATGAGGGTGCTGAGCGCGGCTGTGTGGTCTTGAATCGAGGTGGAAAGGGATTTCAGTCTGCGGCCGAATATTTTAGCGACCAGGACCAGCAAGGGGAGCAGGATCAGGATTAGGAGGCAGAGGCGCCAATTCATCATCAGCAGAAATGTCATACCGCCGATGAAGGTCACGAGTTGCTTGACTGTGTCGATCGGGGTTTCTGTGACGATGGATTGAATGACCGCGACGTCGTTCATGACTCGCGACAGCAACTCCCCGGTGCGGCGCCGTGCGAAAAAACTGACCGTCAACGTCTGCAGGTGGCCAAAGAGATGTTGACGAAAGTCGGCGACAATTTGCTGAGAAACCCAGGCTGTCAGGTAGCTGTGGCCCATCGAACAGAGCCCCTGCAGAATCACCAGGCTCAGGAACAGGCCGATCGACCGAGTCATGTGATCGGCATCGTGCTGAACCGTAATGACATCCCAGAGGGTGCCGGCCAGCCGAACTAAGGCGAGATTGATGAGCGAAACCCCGCTCACTAAGAGCCCGGCCATCATCAGCCGTGGTAAATATGGGCGTATGAACGGCAGGAATCGCTTGAAGATCGACATCGTGGTCAGACGGTATGTCGGCACGAAATCGTGCCCGCTCACGGCAACGCTGAACGAGTACGCTGACGAGGGTGAGAGGAAACGACTAGAGTTGAGCGATCGACTCGATTAGATTCTTATTGATCGCAATGAAATCCGATCGCTCCTTATCGTCGACAACCACGTCGGTCAGGCTGATAAAGAGACGGGCTTCTTCGTTGATCGCATCGGAGACGCGATGCCGCATCGGAGGGACGAGGAAGTCGCCCACGTAGGTACAATTGACCGTTCGTACGCGGATGCGGACTTTCTTCCCTTCGGCCACGGTTCCCTCCTCCGGCTACGCCGGTAGAACTTAGCTTTTTCGGCGAAGAAACTTCTGGCGCTGGCGCAGCTTCTTATACTTGTGCTTGCGCATCTTCTTTCGCCGTTTCTTCAGGACGCTTGACATGTTCTGTATCTCCTAAGGAGGGGCGAGTCTAAAAGCTTTCCGCTGAAAATGCAAGGTCACGGCGCCTTTTCCCCTTATGCTATACTGCGCCACCATGTACCTTGGAAGGATTGGTTTTTTATGGCCTCCAGCCATCGTGTGGCTGATCGTGCTTGCTGTAGCGATCATTGGGTGCCCGTCGAAGACCATCCGATACCCAGCAGAGCATGAGCGACTCCTCCGTATCGATCAAGCGGTGGAATCCTTGCGGAGTGCCTATCAACGAAAGAATCAGTCCGAGTTCCATGCCCTGCTGTTGCCGATGGAGCAGCTGGACGAACTGAAACGGCAGGTCGAAATGGACTTCACTGCCTTTTCCGCCATCTCCCTCGAGTTCAAGATCGAACGGGTCCTGCTTGAAAAGGACGATATCAACGTCCTCCTCCATTGGCAAGGGACGTGGAAACGAGACGCCACTGACATGGGGGTCCGACAACGAGGCCTCGCACGGCTGCAATGGGTCGGTACGCACTCGATTCTCCTGCGCGGTGCGCAAGGAGATGTACCCTTCGGAATGAAGACAAAACAGCTGTTGGCGGAACCTCCCGCATCGCAGACCCTCCCACGATAACGATGCCGCGAAGCGCACTGGAAGCAGATTTTCTCGTCATCGGCAGCGGAGTCGCTGGGCTGCGTGCCGCCCTGGACCTCTGTCGAATCGGTCGAGTGATCGTGCTCACCAAGGGCCATCCCTTACAAAGCAATTCCATCTTTGCGCAAGGCGGGGTGGCCGTGGCCTTGAGTGAAGAGGATGATGTCGCCATCCATTTGACCGATACCGTGAAGGCCGGACACGGCCTGTGTCGTCGTGAAGCGGTGCGTGTTTTGGTGGGGGAGGGACCGGATCGGATTCAAGAGCTCATCCGCTGGGGCGCGAAATTTGACAAAACGGGTGGGAAATTTGCCTTTGCACGTGAAGCGGCCCACAGCCGCAGCCGAATCCTCCGTGCGAGAGGCGATGCGACAGGGAACGAAATGGTGCGGGTGCTGATAGCGCAGGCTATGCGACACAAGCGGATCGTCCGGCTGGATTACCATTTCACCGTTGATCTCGTGGTTGAGGAAGGCCGATGTTGTGGAGCGGTGGTGCTTGATGAGCATTCAGGGGAACAATTCATTATTCCTGCAAAAGCCGTCGTCCTGTCGACAGGGGGGGCGGGACAGATTTTTGCTCGCACCACCAATCCGCCGAATGCGACCGGCGACGGCATGGCCATGGCATTTCGTGCAGGAGCGCAACTCCAGGACATGGAATTCGTCCAGTTTCACCCGACCTCGCTGTATCTGCCCTCAAGCCCGCCTTTTTTGTTGTCAGAAGCCATGAGAGGAGAGGGCGGTCAGCTGCGCAACAATAAGGGAGAGACCTTCATGTCGCGGTATCACCCGCTCGGCGCCTTGGCTCCGAGGGATATCGTTGCACGGGCGATCTGGGCGGAAATGGCGGCGACGCGTGCGCGGCATGTCTACCTTGATGTGACTCACTTGGGGGCGAGTTTTGTCAAACGGCGATTTCCGACGATCTATGCGACCTGTCTCCGTCACGATATCGATATCACGGAAGAATGGATCCCGGTCTCTCCGAGCGCCCATTACATGATGGGGGGGGTAGCGACCGACCTCAACGGAGCTACGACATTGCCGGGTCTTTTTGCTGCGGGAGAGGTCGCCTGTAGCGGTGTGCACGGCGCCAACAGACTGGCCAGCAATTCCTTGCTGGAGGGATTGGTGTTTGGGATGCGGGCCGGCGTGGCCGCTGTCGCCTGGGCCTCACGCCGTTCGATGCCTGATTTGACTCACCATGTGGAGGGTCTGAGGAGTGGTCAGTTGGAACGATTGGAGGATGCTGAAAAAGTGCGCAGTTCGCTTCGGCGGATCATGTGGGGGCAAGTGGGGCTTATCCGTTCTCGGGAGTCGCTCGTTCGTGCCACCGCCCAGCTTGCGCGGTGGGAACAGATGGTGTCCCGATCCTTTGCGGGGAGGGCCGATCTGGAGGTCAAGAATATGGTGCAAGTGGCGCATTGCGTGGCCGAAGCTGCGCTCTGGAGAGAAAATAGCGTGGGCGCCCATTACCGATCCGATTTTCCAGGAACCAAACGACCGGGCTGGAAACAGCATAGTCAAGTATATTGGGGGGGCCGAACTACTGGCCGGACTGAATCGAAGACACGGGGGCGGGTTGTGGCATTGCGTACTCCGAAGAGGGGATGACGTGTCCGGTCACGGCAAGGTCACGGGCGAGGAAGAGTCGATAGTATCGCAAGACCTTGCGGACATAGAGGCGGGTTTCGGTAATTGGCGGAAGAGCTCGGTACCGATCCACGACATGCTCCCCGGCGTTATAGGCAGCGAGCGCCAGTGGAAGGTTGCCACGGAATCGGTCGAGCAACTGGCGTAAGTACTTCGTCCCTCCTCCGATATTGTCCTCGGGGTCATAGAGGTCACGGACCTCCAATCTCACTGCCGTTTGCGGCATCAATTGCATCAATCCGATGGCTCCGGCTCGTGAGACCGCACGAGGGTCGAAATCCGATTCAGCCTTAATGATGGCGCGGATAAGCGCAGGGTGTAGTTGATGCTGCTGTGAGAATCGACGGATCACCGGTTCCAATTCCGCCTCTGAGAGAACGGGATGGAGCCGATTCGGGTGGAGGTCGATCCGGCGGTATCGAGTGTCAGAGGGAACGTTGGTGAGCGATATTGTCCCCTTGGCATCGACATATTGGTACATCTCCGCACGACTATCACTTGGAACAGCCAGTAGGATGCTGCCGCTCAATGCGACGAGAATAGTCATGACAGGCCGGTAAGTTGAGAAGTGATGCAGCGTGTTTGGTTTTGGCATGGTCAAACGATAGCAGTCTGTCACTGCCTGTCAAGGAAATGCAGATCTTGTGTTTGGGGGCAGAAGAATGATGAGAGAAAACGGGAAGATGAGGGCTTATCGAGGATGAAGCATGTTCCCGTATCGGCCTCGCATCGCTGGGAATTGCTCCCGTAGCTTCAGGGTCAGTGGACCTGGTTTTCCGTCGCCGACAGCTCGACGGTCGACGGAAGTCACCGGCATGATTTCCATGCTGGTGTTCGTGAGGAAGCATTCGTCGGCCTTGAACAAGTCGTCAACGGTATAGTGGCCTTCGTCGGTGTGGATGTCGAGCTCTCTGGCCAACTGAATCACGATCATTCTGGTGATGCCATCGAGCAAGCCGCAGTCCAGGGCTGGCGTTCGCAATGTGCCGTCCAGGACGAGGAACACATTGCTGATGGTGCATTCAGTCAGATGCTGCTCCCAATTAAGCAGGATACTGTCGAATGCGCCTGCTGCGATTGCTTCGCGTTTAGCCTGGATGTTGTTCAGGAAGTTTGTGGACTTGATCTGCGGCGACAACGCGCTCGGAAAATTCCGTTTCGTGGACGCCACGATCACCTGAACGCCCGTTTCATAGAGATGGGACGCTAGGGGCACGAGGGGCTTGGCCATCACGACAACGGTCGGTGACGAACAGAGTGCCGGGTCCAATCCGATGTCTCCCGCTCCTCGCGACACGGTGATTCTTAGATAGGCATCCCGCTGATCGGTTCCAACCTCGTTGCGGATCATTGTGTCCTGCAGAATGTCCGCCAAGCTCTTCATGGAAATCGGGATTGTCAGCCCGATTGCTTCTGCGGAACGGAACAGCCGTGACAGATGCTGGTCTTGCATAAAGATATGAGGGCCATAGGAGCGCAGCGTTTCATACACTCCATCTCCGTAGAGAAACCCATGGTCGAAGACGGAGATCACGGCGTCTTCGTCTTTGACGAACTTGTTATTCAAGTAAATCCACATGGGGTTATGAAAAGGCGCTCAAGAAAGCCTGGGCTTTATGGATGGTTTCTTCATATTCGCGTGTGGGGTCGGAATCGGCCACAATTCCTGCTCCGACCTGGAGATAGCCCTGGCCGTTTTTCATGACAAGCGTACGTATCAGAATATTGAAATCGAGGTCCCCACTCCAGCTGAGGTAACCCATCGAACCGGTGTAAGGACCGCGGCGTACCGGCTCCAACTCCTCGATGATCTCCATGCAGCGGATCTTAGGTACCCCGGTAATCGTCCCACCTGGAAACATGGCTTTCAACAGATCAAAACCAGTCGCGTGATCTTTGAGGGTGCCGGCTACATGGGAGACCAGATGGGTGACATGGGAATATTGCTCCAAGGTCATCAATTCATCCACTTGGACGCTCCCGAAATGACAGACTCGCCCGAGGTCATTCCGCTCAAGGTCAACCAGCATGACATGTTCCGCGCATTCCTTTTCATTGACCCGCAACTCCTGGATCAGCCGCTGATCGTCGTGGGCGTTTGTTCCACGAGGCCGCGTTCCCGCGATCGGCCTCGTATCGGCTCGATGCCCTTCCAGCCGAATGAGCCGTTCCGGTGAGGAGCTGATGAGGCGAATTGCGTCAAACCGGAGTATCCCCGAGAAGGGGGAAGGGTTCAACGTGCGTAAGCGACTATAGGCAGACAGATCGGTTTGAAGGTCCCCGAGAGAGGCGAATGCCGAACCGGTCACGTTGAACCGGTGGGAAAGGTTGGCTTGATAGATGTCACCGGCTGAGATGTATTCCTGGCACCGGCGCACGTTCCGACTATAGATCGCCTGCTCTTGCTCCGGTGTAAATGTCAGGCGACCGAGATGACTCCCGTGCGCGTCTACCATGTCAGGTCTGGTCAATCGAGCTTCGAACTCGGCCAGTCGATCCCTTCCTTCGCGAAATAGCTTTTCCCGGGGCTCACCCAAAAATCGGTCAAGTGGAGGACAAAACATGAGCACCAGGCGGTTCAGTTCATGATCGATTGCCCCGACAAGATCGAAAAATGCGAACTCCAGCTCAGGGCAGGCAAGGTCATCTAAAGCTAGAGACGGCAACCTCTCGAACTGGCGTACGAGATCATAACTCAAATAGCCGACTGCGCCGCCGAAAAATGGCGGAGCCTCGGGAGGACGAACGATCCGTTGACGGTTTAGGAGATGAGTCACATATTGAAACGGAGATAAGCCTGGATCCATGCGGCCCTGAATCGATCGGCACACACAGGTATCTCCCTTCCCATGCAGTGTTTGATAGGGATCAACGCCAAAGTATGAATACCGTCCCATGGTGCCATCACCGGTACCGCTCTCAAAGAGAAACGAAGGGCATCGAGCTGATGCGATCTTCGAGTACAGTGCAAACGGGCTTGCCGAGGGAGCAGGGCCTGTCAGAATCAGAGGAGAAGGAGAACCGTGCAGGAATGGGATCGATGAGGGGAAGGTTGTGGGCATAGGCGACGCATTCTCAACACGAACGGGAGATCACTATACCGTATATACCGCAGCGATTTCTGCGCGCATAGCTCTCTAACCGCTTGACATTGCAAGCACGGTTTTGTTTAAATTGCGAACCCCATCACGGGCAGAGTTCTGCTCACGTGCTCTCGCCTTCCGTGGGTTTGGGATGGCCCCTTCACAAGATCCTTTATACGCGGGGCTTGGTCAAGCCGTTCGAATTGGAACGGAACTGCTGGCTGCGCTAATCGTCGGCGGTGGGCTTGGATGGGCGATTGATGCCTATCTGCTCGAGTCGGCTCCGTGGGGGCTTGTTGTGGGATTGGTCTTTGGGTTGGCGGCAGGTATCAGAAGCGTCTACCGATCCGTGCAACGATGGCAAGTAGCAGTAGACAACTCGAATAATAGGGAATAGTCAAGGATCGTCATGGAAGAAAGTCCGCTTCATCAATTTGAACTTCAACGTTGGGTCCAGATTTCGATCGGTGGATTGGATCTCTCCATCAATAAAGCCGTAGTGTTTATGTGGGTCGTCATTGCTGTGGCAGCGGTGCTCATGGTCATGGCTGGATCATCGCGCAAGCTCGTACCAGGCAAGCTCCAGAGCTTGGCGGAGATGATGGTGGATTTCATTCGCACCATGATCATGGAAACCATGGGCAAAGAGGGCATGCGATTTTTCCCCCTCGTCGCCACGCTCTTTGTGTTTATTCTCTTCTCCAACTACATCGGACTCATTCCTGGGGCCTATACCGTGACAAGCCAGATCATTGTGACGGCGGCCTTCTCCTTCCTGGTGTATGGAATTAGCTTGGTGGTGGGGTTCTCCTTGCATGGGATAAAGTTTCTTGGCATTCTTGTCCCGCCTGGTACGCCTGGATGGCTGGTGCCTCTCATGGTCCCGATCGAGATCATCAGCCAGATTGCACGGCCCATTTCCTTGGCCGTGCGGCTTTTCGCGAATATGACCGCTGGCCACGTCATGCTCGCTGTGCTATTTGGTCTCACAATCAGCGGGGGATTGCTGGTCGGGTGGCTGCCCTTTGTGTTTACGGTTGCAATCTATTTGTTGGAATTCGGTATTGCGTTCATTCAAGCTTATATTTTTACGATATTGACCTGCGTCTACTTGGGAGATGCGTTTCATTTACATGGGCATGAGGAGCACGCGCATTAGCGCATGCAGGTTTAGCCAAGGGAGGAGTAAGACATAATGGATTCAGCAGCAGCAGGGTTGATCGGTATGGGATGTGCCGCAGCGGGATTTGCCGGGGCCGGTGTGGGGATCGGCTACATCTTCGGGAAGATGATTGAAGTGGTGGCACGGCAGCCTGAAGCAGAAGCTCGCGTCACGAAGTATATGTGGATCGGGTTCGCGTTGGTGGAAGCCATTGCGCTGTATGGCTTGGTTATCGCCTTCATCATCATGGGTTTTCGGAAGTAGGGAGCGTCAACCGTTATTCGAGAACCGTTCATCGAGAGGTCCCTCTCGTTTCACGTTTCACGTTTAACGTTTCACGAACACGCATATGCCACAGTTTGAACCTGACTTTTTTTCTTCGTTGATTTTCTGGGAAGTTATTTCGTTTGGGATTCTCTGGTTCGTGCTCTATAAGTATGCCTTCCCCGGCATTTTGAGTGCCTTGGAAGAGCGTGAAAAGAAAATTAAAGACAGTCTCGATCAGGCGGAGCAGCACCGATCCGAGGCCGAGCGACGGCTCAAGGAATATGAAGCCAAGCTCAATGCGGCGGGGAAGGAAGCCGAGGCCATCCTGGTAGCGGCAAAGGAACGTGCTCAACGGTTGCTCGATGAAAACGAGCAGCGGTTGACTGCGGAAGCGGAGCGTATCAAGGGTGATGCGACACGCCAGATCGATCAAGAACGTCGCAAAGCCCTACAAGACATTCGCGCCCAGACGACAGAACTCGCTCTGATGGTAGCGGAAAAAGTGGTTCAGCGGAGCTTAGTCGAGGCCGATCACAAAAAATATGCAGACGAGGCGCTTGAGGCGCTTTCGAAATCACATCCACGCTAAGTTGCCGTGATTTGCCGGTGGAGTCAGCTCAGGGTGAC
>JANPKE010000174.1:0-3030 GCA_031425875.1 Nitrospirota bacterium | reverse complement strand
CTACTCCATCACGGAGCAGCCGACTATCTCATGAAAGATAGGCCGGATCGTCTGGGTTCCGCGGTAGCGCAAGCCCTAGAGCAAAAGCGACTGCGGGACGATAATCGTGCTGCGCATCGCGCCCTGCAAGCGAGAACGAATGACCTGCTTCGGTCTCAAGAACGACTCCGCGCGCTAGCCAGTGACCTGACATTGACGGAACAGCGAGAGCGGAGAAAGCTCGCCACTGAGCTCCATGACTATCTCGCTCAACTCTTGGTGGTAGGTCGCATGAAATTACGGCAAGCCTATAATCGAGAGAAGGAGCGAAGCACGATCAAGCACTTAGAACAATTAGACAAGATTTTTGATGATTCCCTGACCTATACCCGGACGCTGATTGCCGATCTCGCCCCACCGAGCCTTCAAGAATTCGGTCTGGTGGAGGCGCTCAAATGGCTGAGAGAACAAATGCGGAGCCATAAGCTTTCTGTTACCGTTACGACAGACCTTCAACAAATTAACCTCCCCGAGGACCAGGCAATCCTCCTCTTCCAATCGGTGCGGGAGCTCCTGTTCAATGTCATCAAGCATGCACAAACGGACGAGGCAGTCGTCACATTGGACATCACGCCGACTGGGGAGTTTCGAGTGGTCGTTGAGGACTCGGGCGTTGGCTTCGATGCGGCGAAGATACTCGCACGGGACTCCACCACCACTCGCTTCGGGCTCTTTAGCGTGAGCGAACGCATGCAGGCGCTAGGTGGGCGCATCGAGCTGGAGTCTTCACCGAGCCGTGGAACTCGCGCGTCGATGATGGTGCCGTATTGGCTGAGTGATGATACGCAATCTGTGGCGCACGTGAATCATGCTGATGTCCAATCGAACGGAGCGGGGAAAGTTCGCAGTCAGATAGGCAGGACTCACTCCGATCCTGAATCGGATCAAGGCGAGGGGCGACAGAGCAGCGACGAGGCTTCTAGTCGGTCAGGGTTACAGGGCAAGGCCACTGTGCCCCATGTGCGGGTGATGCTTGTGGATGACCATGCCATGGTCCGAGCGGGGATTAAGAACATCCTGGATAATCAAGAAAATCTGGCCGTGGTTGGAGAAGCGGCTGACGGCCAGGAGGCGGTCGCCTTGGCTACACGACTCCGACCGGACGTGGTCATCATGGATGTGAATCTTCCGATCCTGGATGGGGTAGCCGCCACCAGGGAGATCACCCGGAGGTGTCCAGAGGTGCGTGTGATTGGACTCTCCGTCCACGAAAGCCCGCATTGGAGAGACGCCATCATAGAGGCTGGGGCCGTCGACTTTGTTTCCAAGGGATCCGTGACTGAAGAACTGTATTCAGCTATTGAGCGAGCCATGCAGATGAAGACTAGAAATGCCTGATGCCTCGCTTGCCGAGAGATGATGAACAGGCGGGCAATGGGAAGGTTGCGCCGCCTGCTCATCATCGTATGACTATGTCACAGGAGGACGTCGACCAGTCGCAAAACTCACGACGGCCACGATCAAGAATACGACGAACAGAATGTACGCGATATTGGTGGCGGTCCCTGCGACGCCAGAAAGACCCAATACGCCGGCGATAATAGCGACAACAAAGAATGTGACTGCCCAGCTTAACATGTGTGAACCCTCCTTTTAATGTGTACCACGTGCGGACGACTTAACGCCTTGCGCTCTGAGGCTCTGCGAAAACCCTGCTGCAAGAGAACGACTAGGGGAGTGCATCAAAAGTTCCTGAGCTCCTTTGTTGAAACTGCGTTCAATCGCTTCTCGCTTTCTCATCTCCAGGCCACTGCATTACTGACGATGACTTATCGCAATGAGCTTCACCGGTCTGGGCGTCGATATAGACGGTTTGACTTGTATTCCTGGCATCGATGATTTCGATCTTCCACACCGTGCGTCCTTCTCTATTCCCAAGGCCCGCCTCAACTGCCCTTCCTGGAACAAATGTGATAGCGCTTCTGACGGCCTCCACCATCGTAAATTCGGCATGTGTGATCAGCTCTTTGGTCGTTTCGAGGAAGGCGAACGCAGGGGTTCCGGCAACGAGGCTCAGTATCACCGCAAACACACACATATGACAGTTATTGCGAGACATGTCCTCTTTTTAACCTGCTTTAGTATGCAAAGGGACTAGCTTGTTCCCTAGTTTTGATGGACTGCTCTTCCGTACTTATCTCAATGGATGCATTCATTAAATAAAGAACTGTTGCGTACGAGGCCGGAAGCGCCGGTCACTCATCACGCTGAGTAAATTGATTGGCTGCTGATGAGTTGGAGCGTGAGGCTAAAGAAGGATTATTGCCTGGAGTTGGAATGTGGGATAGTGACCGTCTGGCAGCTGTTGCTCTAGGGATCTGCCTAGTATCCTGAAGGATATGACCAATTTACGATGAAAAGGGTGAAGATGGTTTCATCTGGGCCCACCGGTTTGCTTACTTCCACCTTCGCCGGTGTTGAATATAAGCACGATGGAGATCATGATAGGACGCTCAATGCAACCGCCGATGATTCCAAATCGCCATCATCGTTTTGTGGGGTAGATTTGTCCTATGCACAGTGCGCGCATACTCATCGCAGATGACCACCCACTCGTCGTGGAGAGTATCCGGCAACTGTTAGAGCCGACGTTCAGCGTTGTCGGCACGGTCGGCACGGGGGAGGAATTGCTCACGGCAGCCGAGGCCCTTCGACCTGAAGTGGTGTTGTTGGATGTCAATATGCCGGGAATGAGTGGCTTCGCGGCAGCTCGGCAACTTCATCTCAAACTTCCAAACGTGAAAATTGTCTTCCTGACCATGCTGGCGGAGGCTATCGCGGTGAGTGAAGGGTTTCGCTCCGGAGCCTCGGGCTATGTGTTGAAGCAATCGGCATCTGATGAATTGTATTCTGCCGTCCAAAGCGTCCTGTCAAATCGACGTTTTCTCTCGAGCGGAATTGACCCTCAAGTTCGCGAGGCCATTGAATGTGAATGGTCACGACCGGAAGGATATTCGAGCAATCTGACTGGCCGTCAGCGGCAGATCTTGA
>JANPKE010000173.1:0-4195 GCA_031425875.1 Nitrospirota bacterium | reverse complement strand
GGGATTGGTGTACTCACTCCAGGGCTCAGGCTTCACCAGGCCTTTGGAGCGATGCACGACCTTGAGCTGCCCATTTTTTAGAATTTCGCCGATCAGCACCGGCTTGTGCGTATGCTGGTTGGCCTCATCCATCATGATCTGCCCGCCCGGCGCCAGGAACTTCTGCCCATAGACCGCCTTGCGCACGGCGTCCACTTCGATGGACCCGGCCTTTTCCACGGCCTGCTTCCATACATAGACGCCGAAATACGCGGCCTCAATGGGGTCGTCGGTGACCCGATTTTCTCCATCCGGCAGGTTGTTGCGCTTGCAATAGGCCTTGAAGTTCGCCACGAACTTCTTATTTTGCGGCGTATCCACACTTTGGTAATAATTCCAGGCCGCCAAGTGCCCGACGAGCGCGCTCGTATCCATCCCGCGCAGTTCGTCTTCGGCCACGCTGAAGGCCATGATCGGCGCATCTTCGGCGCGTAACCCTTGGTTGCCGAACTCTTTATAGAACGGCACGTTGCTGTCCCCGTTGATGGTACTGATCACCGCCGCCCCGCCGCCGGCGGCAAATTTCTTAATCTTCCCGCAGATGGTTTGATAGTCCTGGTGATGGAAGGGGGTGTACTCTTCTTCGATGTTCGCGGCTGGGACTTTCTTGGCCAACAGCATGGCCCGCAAAATCTTGTTGGTGGTGCGCGGATAGACGTAGTCCGTGCCGAGGAGATAGAACTTCTTGTAGTTCCCGCCTTCGGGGCTCATCAAGTATTCCACCGCCGGCGCCGCCTGTTGATTGACCGCCGCACCGGTATAGAACACGTTGCGGGAACACTCTTCGCCTTCGTACTGGACGGGATAGAAGAGCAAGCCATTGTTCTTTTCAAAGACCGGTAGCACGGATTTCCGGCTCACCGACGTCCAGCAGCCGAACACCACCGACACTTTGTCTTCCAACAGCAGCTGCTTGGCTTTCTCGGCAAACAGGTCCCAATTCGACGCCGGATCGACGATCTTCGCCTCGATCTGCCGCCCCATGACGCCCCCGGCTTTGTTGATTTCCTCGACGGCCATCAACACGACATCGCGCAAGGACACTTCGCTGATCGCCATCGTGCCGCTCAGCGAATGCAAGATCCCGATCTTGATCGGCGGGCCGCCCGCCGCATACGACAGGGCATACTGGCCGAGATTGCCCAGAAGCGCCGCCACGCCGACGCCGGCCGCGACACGCCCGCTCTGTCCGAGAAATTCCCGTCGCGAGGACCCAGGGGGTTCGAGCTGGGTCGCTGCGTCCTTGCCGCTTGGTCCATCCTGTGGGGTGTTCTTATCCATCGTGCATCACTCCTTTGTGTCTGCCGTGAGTTGCCAACTGCCGGTCGCTGCTGCTTCCGCCGAGCACCTCATCTCCCAAACGATCGGCCACCTGTCATGTGCCTCTCGCGCTAAAGGTTCTTCGATCGGGCTAGTGTACAGCCTTACACCGAACTACCTGGCTCATGAACAGACCCATCTCCCTCCTTTCTTTGGAACGTCAGAGAGCCAGTGGAAACTATCGGAACTACCTAAAGGGGACCGCCAAGAGTGGATGTTGACGTGTAACGTGCGACGTATGGAATGGGCGTTACTAAGTGATCGACTGTTTCGCTTGCGCCTAATGAGCATTCAAACCCTTTCGCCTCCGTGGGGCGACGGGATTGTATACAAAATCTTCTCCTCACGTCAATGACGATGTCCGCTCATCAATGCACGTGATTTATCCGCAAACCAAGAGAGGATGCCCTCCTACGCTGAACGCTTCATTCATTCCCATAGCCGCTAATATATTCATCTGACTCACATGTGCTTGCCTAGCATCAGGTCACGCTCGCATATCACTCCGCAGCCCGCATCTTCTTCCATGTCCCTGAGCCTTAGCACATAGCAGTGACTTGGTATGTACGGTCTCGATCCGATCGCTGCACTCAAGGCAAAAAGGCATTTCCAACAGTAAAAGCTCGGTGACTACTAAACGAATATGGGTTCCGGGTTGAAAATGAGGAAGCGACGCCGCAAGAGATTGTGCTTACGGCGTCGCTATTACTGATAAATGAACCGGCTATTGGTCCTTCGCTAGGTCAAGGTCTTCATAGCGTGTCCCCTTTGCGCTATGCGTCGGAACCATCTGCGCGGGCAGTACGTGCTCACCGGTCTTGTCCGTGGACAGGCAGAGCGAACAAATGTAGCCATTGTGAACAGCGGCCTTGATCATGTCCGGGCGCTCGTAATCATGGTGGCAGACATGGCATTTCAGGTGCTCTCCAGACGGGTTGCCATACTCGTCGAACATTGGTAGGGCAATGCCGTCGTCGGTTCGGCGCAGGTAGTACTTGCCCTTGGTGGCGATGGCGATGATCGGCGGGAGCACCAGCCCGAGGACGATCGCAACCAGCGGTGAGTACGGCCGTAATGTTTCGCCGAGCCCGCCGAAGAATGCGATGACGGACAAGCCGGCGGCGATCAGCATCGACCCGAAGCCCACGGGATTGAAGTCGTACAGCATCCCGCGGCGGAACTCAGGCGTTTTCGGTGAAAGCTTCAGCAGGTATTTGTTGAAGACGATGTCCGAGGCCACCACCACAACCCAAGCCATGCCGCAGTTGGCGTAGAACCCGAGGATGGTGTTCAGGAAGTCGAACATGTTCGCTTCCATCAGGATCAGCGCGATCAGTAGGTTCACACCGAGGAACACCAGGCGGCCCGGATAGTGCTTGGTCACGCGGGTGAACGCGTTCGTCCATGCCAGCGAGCCCGAGTAGGCATTGGTGACGTTGATCTTAATCTGGCTGATCACCACGAGCACGACCGCCAGCGTCATCGCGAGCCAGCCCGGCAGGAAGTTTTGGTAGATTTCCAGGAACTGGTGAACTGGCTGGTTGGCGATGCCGGCGCTGCCCGCGACATTGGTGATCAGGTACACGGCCAGGAACAGCCCGACGACCTGTTTGATCGCGCCGAAAAACACCCAGCCCGGCCCGGCCAGGATCAGCCAGGTCCACCAGTTGCGCTTATTCTCCGGGGTCATCGGCGGCATGAAGCGCAGGTAGTCGTTCTGTTCGGCAATCTGCGCTATCAGCGACAAGCAGACGCCTGCAGCCAACAATGTCGAGCCGAGGTCGAAACCAGCCTTGCCGCTCTCACCGGCGTAGGCAAAGAATTGACCGACCGACGCCGGGTGACTGACGACCAGATAGACAAACGGCGCGACCATCAGGATAAGCCACAGGGGAGTCGTCCAGACCTGCAACGTCGAAAGCACTTTCATGCCGTAGATCACCAGTGGGAAGATGATGAGCGTCGACACTGCGTACCCCATCCATAGCGGGATGCCGAGCCCGAGTTCGAGTCCCTGGGCCATGATGGAGCCCTCAAGAGCGAAGAAGATGAAGGTAAACGTCGCGAAGATCACGTTGGTAACGACCGAGCCGTAATAGCCAAACCCGCTGCCGCGCGTGACGAGGTCAAGGTCGATGTTGTACCGCGCCGAGTAGTAGGCGACGGGAAAGCCGGTGGCAAGGATGACGATCGCGAAGATGAGAATCCCCCACAGCGCGTTCGTCGTGCCGTACGAGATACCGACGTTGGCGCCGATGGCGAAGTCGGCGAGGTAGGCAATGCCGCCTAGTGCCGAGATGCCGACGACCCCCGTCGACCACTTGCGGTAGCTACGCGGTGCGAACCGCAGCGTGTAGTCCTCCATGGTTTCCTTGCTGGCCGTCATGGTGTCGAGGTCCGCCTCGTCCATTCCTGATTCTCTGGTGACTTTCTGTGTTACCGTTTGCAAAGTGAAAACCTCCTTGTTGCTGCATGTGACAACTGCGTTCCAACCGCGAGCGTAAACGCTGCTCGCGGCGTCGGTGGTGCTCGCCGTGGGGATCTACGTGGTGATGGTATGGATCGAGTGGACGATGCAATATGGTTGGCTTCTGAGCCTGATCTCCTCGACCCTGGCGGAATGGCACCTTTTCATCTGCCGTAAGTTTCCAACTGCCCGGTTAATGCTCTAGTCTAATGAGTCGGCAACCGTAGAGATAGCTCCCTTGGATCTGGTTCTTATTGGATGCTGCGCGAACCATATCCGCTCTTGTTGTGTCGCCACCATCTCATAAAAGACAGCGGAGAACCATCGGGGAAGTCCTGAAAAACTACTGGGAAACTACCGGGAAACTAC
>JANPKE010000172.1:0-7179 GCA_031425875.1 Nitrospirota bacterium | reverse complement strand
AGCAAGGCCGCAGCGAGCGAAGAGGCGAATCGTACTCTGTGCCGTACGTTGAGCCTCTGAGCGATGCGAGAACGCTGCTG
Organism: Nitrospirota bacterium; assembly: GCA_031425875.1. Lineage (GTDB taxonomy): Bacteria > Nitrospirota > Nitrospiria > Nitrospirales > Nitrospiraceae > Nitrospira_D. Next base: position 7,099 of record JANPKE010000172.1, on the reverse strand, counting down.
GCGGACTTTTTCTGCATCCTGCTAGACGACTCAGCTCCGATCCATAATGCTTGGGAGCTCTGCAGTCTTCCAGACGACCTCCAGCAATCGTGTTGCTGGAGGTCGTCGTCCTTTGACACACAGGCTGAACAAAACTCTCGGGACTGATGCGGGGCGTGGTCATGCGGGAGGCAGCTCGACAAGAGTGGAGGCGATACGCTATACAGTATCTGTCGAACAACGCACGTGAGATCAGAACGAGGTCGGGGTTATGCAAGATTACTCAGGGTATTATGGGGCCGCCTGTATTATTTTCTCCCTCTATATCCTCATCAAGGGGTTCATCGCGGCATCCAGGCAACGCAGCGAGCATCATTCCACGACGCTTGTACCAGCCTACGTCTATGGAATCGTGGCGTCGATTCTGTTGACCCTTGGCCTGGGATTCTTCAAGCCGACCTTGCCCTGGTGGGGGTATCGATTGATTTTCCCTGGCACCACTATGCTCTTTCCCGCCATTATTTATCTGATCGGCCGCCGTCCACCGAAGGCCAACCTCGATCGAGTGGACGCGTAGCAGGATACGGAAACAGTCCGCCAGCAGCGTTCTCCCATCGCTCAGAGGCTCAACGTACGGTCCTGACTACGATTCGCTTCTTCGCTCGCTGCGGCCTTGCTGGACGGCCTGTTTGCGCATCCTGCGAGTAGGAACTAGCCCATCAAAGCACCGGGTCTTGCCAGGCTATTTAGCGATGGTAATACTCGGCACGCCGGCGCGTGAGATCTCCGTGACCGTCATCTGAAACAGCTGCGACAGGAGCTTGAAGGCCTCACGGTTCCAGCGTGCTTGTGGCCCGGTCGTATTGACGGCATAGTAGTTCCCGTGGGATTTCATGACGAGATCCAGCCCAGACGGAGCTGACGGCGACAGGATCAGATCCATGGTCTTGACCGGATTCTCCATCACCTCAGGCGTGCGGTGATCCTTCTCGATATGGTGTTCTGGCTCTTCAGCGAGGGAGAGCCCCAGAAAGTTCAGCATGGCATTGAAGCTGCGCAGCCGAAAGTCTCCCTTCAGCGGCCAGTCGCCGCCGACATGTCCAGGGCGAATATCAAACGTCACGTCATGCGGGAGTTCCTGTTCGTTCTCGTTCTGCAAGCGGGTTCGTTCCTCCCGGGACAGGACATTCGGATCGTAGTTCGTGATCAGCGTGCCGCCTTCGATCTGTTTCCGCAGCGTGAATGTCTTGTCTTTCGCGTTGTAGGCTACCTGGTATTCCTGTTCGAGGGCTTTGAATCCTTCCGCCGTGACCGAGTCGGCGGGAATCGTCCAACTTCGTTCGATGCGCAGTGGTTCAACGTAAAGGCTGTTGTGGTCTTGAATGGCCGAGAGATGGAGGACGACCCGCCTGAACATCTCGTAGCCGGCCTTGTCGGACGGATTATTCCGGTAGGCGATCGTGCCGTCGCTCTGGTTGACTCGGAGCTCTTTGGCCATCAGCCGGAGGAGGAGATCGATATCGATGCCCTGCCGCAGCAACAGCGTCAGTTTGGCTTCATGGAACGGCGTGAGCAAGCGTTTGGTAAACTCTTCTCCCTCAATCGGAGCGATACTGATAGTCGGGTTTTCGGCCACGCTTCCGCCGATGACAGGCAAGATCGTCCGGCTGGCGTCTCCGGTGAGGGCTGGTGTGGCACCGGCTGTGAAACGAAAATCGAAGGTCGCCGCGACATTGGAGACGCCGGTAAAGTGAATAGGCTGATGGTGTTGTGCTCGGGCGATGTTCACGAGCAGTTGCTTGGATTGCGATTCGGTGATGGCCTCGTCATAGGCGATGACGGCTCGTGTCAGAGTGACCGGCGAGAGGCATCCTGACAACGAGAGCAGGCAGAAGACAACCCCTAAGCTGAACCAAGCAGTGGGTACAACGGAATTTCTCATCAAGCCAGCACCTCGCTGCAAACGCCGACAATAATTGGACGCGAGTTGTACCATATCACCAGGGAGATGCCTAGCAGCAGGAGAGACGGATCAGTAAGCGAGCTATGCCACAGCGGGATGCGGTGCCGAGATCCCGACTCGCTGAACGATCATCTGCACCGGAACATCTGGGCGTAACGTCATGACCGGTTCCGGACGGATTGTCTGCCCGTTGACCAGGTGCAAGCGAACTGTGGAGGCGATCGTCGCCAAGATCAACAGTCCTTCCATCTCCGCAAACGACTCTCCGAGGCACCGTCGTCCACCGGCACCGAACGGGATGTAGGTGAACGCCGGGCGGGTTCGTTGCGGGTCGTCTGAAAAGCGCTCAGGATCGAATCGGTTTGGATCGGGGAACCACCGTGGATTGCGGTGCAAGCTCCAGGGGCTGATGAAGACCCAGGCCCCTGGTGGAAGGATTGCCCCGGATGGAAGTCGGTCCTGCGCATGGGCAAGACGGGTGTGAAGCGTCCAGGCCGGAGGGTAGAGGCGCAGCGACTCATCCCAGATCATCTTCATGTAGCGCAAGCGAGGGAGATCGGCCGCGTCAGGTAACCGATCACCCAAGACTTCGTTCAGTTCTTGAGTCAGCCGTTCTCGAACCGATCCATATTGCGACAGGAGAAACCACGTCCAGGTCAGCGCGTTGGCGGTGGTTTCGTGACCAGCCAGCAAGAAGGTCATGAGTTCATCACGAATTTCTTCATCACTCAGCGGGCGACCTTCTGTATCGGTCGCGCTCAGTAAAAGAGATAACACGTCATCATGTGGCTCAGCAGCCATCCGTCGCTCGTGAATCAAGTGAAACAGCCTCTCTTCGATCATGCGGAAGCCACGGGTGAACCGACGATGTCGTGGGATGGGAACCCAGAGAGGGGTCACGCTTGCGAGGAGAGAGTCATATTGGAGCTTGATGAGACTTTGACCGACTGCAATGGCTTCACGAATGGTCTCGCCCTCGGACCGCAGGTCTTGACCAAAGAGAAGGCGCCAGATCACCGACAGGGTGAGGTGGGCCATTTCCTGTCCAATGTCGATGGTTGTTTCATCCTGCCACAGTGCCATACGGTCGCGAGCCTGGCTCGTGATGAGGTTGGTGTACGCGGTAACATGATTTCCATGAAAGAAGGGTAGGAGTACGCGTCGCTGACGGTGATGGATTTCGCCTTCCGTGTGAAGCACCCCCTGACCAAAGATGCGCGATTCGACCGGGGGGACGGGCGCCTTTCGGTAATTGTCTTGATTGGTTACGAGTACATGTTTCACATCGGTGGGATGGTTCAGCACATACATGGCGGCGTCACGCTGCCGTAAGAGCAGTTCAACGACAAGCCCCATCGGAAGTTTGACCACGTCACCATAGGCCTGACACTGTATGAGAAAGGCAAGGGTGTCGCGGCGAAGGTCGGGGAAACATCCCCACCAACGCGAAACCGGTGGGCCGGAAAGGGTGGGTGGCAGTAGCGCTTGATCGATCATGCGGTCTACGCATCGCTCATGAAAAATATCGTATGTCTAGTTGCCGCTGTCAATGACTGCCGGCTGGAGCCTCGGCGGTCTCTTTCTTCTCTTCACGAATCGTGGACAGTGCGATCAACGACAGGACGGCGCACAGACTGACATACCATCCAGGGGCAAGCGCACTCCCGCTCCGTTCCATGATTACCGTAGCCATCAGCGGGGCGGTCCCGCCGAACAGAGCCGAGGCAATATTGTACGAAATCGAGAGGCCTGTGTAGCGGCTTGCGACTGGAAAGAGCGTCGCCACGATGGCAAAGAACGGACCCATATAAGCTGACACAAACACCGTCATCAGGAGTTGAGCCGTGACGATCAGCACGAGCTGGCCGCTGCTCAACCACGAAAAGAACGGGACTGAGCCGAGGGCCAGGCCTGCGGCGCCGATAGCCAGTACCCATCGGTGCCCGACTCGATCGGACAGCTTGCCCATGCAGGGAATCAGCATCGCCAACATCGCCATGCACACTGTGTTAATCAGCAGTGCCGTTCCCATCGGGAGGTCGGTCACTTTGGTCAGATAGGTGGGCAGAAACACATAGAAGATGTAAAACCCGACGCCATGTACCAGGACGAGACCGATCACTTGTAGGAGCGGCGCCCGGTGGGATGTGAACAAGTCTCGGACGGGTGAGGACGACACCACACCGGATTGTTGTAGCCGTTCAAAAGCCGGCGACTCGGGAATGCGCCGCCGAAGATACCAGCCGACCAATGCGATGACACTTCCCGCCACGAACGGAATGCGCCATCCCCATTCTTGGAGGGCCTCCGATGAGAGGTTCAGCGTCGCCACGGTCCCGACACCAGAGCCTAACAGCGCACCGATCTGTGCGCTGAACCCCGCCCAACTGCCGATGTAGCCTCGCTCGGTCGGTGCGGCATGTTCAACAAGGAAGGTGACGGATCCCGTGAATTCTCCACCGACCGAGAGACCCTGAAGAAAGCGTAGCACGGTGAGTATGAGCGGCGCAGCAAGACCGATCTGAGCATAGGTCGGCAACATGCCGACCAAGCAGGTGGGCAACGCCATTAAAATTATGGACCAGGCCAAGGCCGCTCGCCGACCCCTGGTATCACCCCAGTGCCCAAACAGCAGTGCACCCAGTGGTCTGGCCAGAAAGCCGACGGCGAACACACCGAACGTGGCGATTAACGACAACGACGGATCCGACGCGGGAAAGAAGAGACGAGACAAGACCGGCGCGAAGTATCCAAAGAGGGCAAAGTCATACCACTCCAGCACATTACCGATTGCACCAGCCAGGACCGTCTTGCGTAATACTTTCGGCCCAGCTGAATTCATGAAGATGCACCCTTGCACAACAGTGGCACATTGCCGCGGTCACCATACCATGAATGCTGGACACAGGACGCGGCACTCACTGTCACCGAAGAGCAACAAACTGCTGTTTGAATGTCTGAATCTTTAGGAGATAGGTCCTCACATCATGGTCGCCGCAGCGTTGGTGGGGTGTGAGACGAAAGTTTCGCTTTGCATAGTCACGGCCCGCCCCGGGACCGCAGAGATGGATGACCGCGGCGAGGTCCTGCTTCTGCTGGAACGTCGCCGGATGTTCTCCGACCAATTTTGCCACATGACGGTCGAGGAACGCGGCGGTCAGCTCGATCGCGTGACCTGGGATAATTCTGGTGTAGAGGTTGTTGAACCAACAGGAGTTGAGGTTGTGCCAGGGCCCGTCTTCGACGACAACATGGTTATGGATACAGTAGCGCGTCCCTTGGTGAAACGTGCCGTCGGTGATTTGAAACATGCCGACTGCCGTCGAGGCCGGTTGGTACCACTCCAGCGGATTCGACGAGACGACGCGCCACCGCCAGTAGGTTCGTGCCACGGGATTCCCCGAGCCCTCGGCTTGAGCCAAGGCCGCGAGCAGTTCGGGTGTCATAATGGCTGTCGAATGTGTCTCGAACAACGCGCCGTATTCTTGCCATGTCTGGCGGGGATTCTTGCTGAGTGCCTTCTCCACTGGAAAGAACAATTCCGTCGGTTTAGAAAACGTGTGATAGGCCCAATTGATCCCCAACAGGAGGACGAAAAGCAGGAGGGCGCTGATTCCCACCCGTGTCGCGGGTGGCGTTCGACCGACGGCACGGAGAAACATGCAGAGATTCTGCCACCTTCGATGAACGAAGCGTGCCATCGACCTCATTGGGTGAGGATGGTGAGGGCGAGCAGGGTGGGTGTGGCGGCGAGGGGACATAGTGGCAGAGTAACAAAAATAGATAAATTCTTCCTCTTCGAGATAGTGGTGTGGGTGTGCACAACAGTTCTGTGAGACACTGAATGCGTGGACGATCTTGATTTGCCGTCAGGACGAGTTCAAGATGCCCGAGAAATAGTGGACTCATCTCATGCGCAGTAAGCCGTAGGCCGTAGGCTCTGGGAGGCTTGTATGCAACGACGTATCGTGCTGAGCATCGCCCTGCTGGCGATCCTGTTATCCCCTTCTGCGTTTTCGCAATCGTTCACTGACAAGGCCAAGAAGGACAATGCGGTCGAATTCAGTGATGAGGATCCTGCGATGCAGAAAGCAATGGAACGCGCCCGGGCGGGCTTGGAAGATTTTCTTCGAAAAGCCGGATCGCCGCCACCCAACACTGATCAGTATTCGGTCAAGGTCCGAGTGAGTGAAGGCGACCAGCAAGAATATCTGTGGGTCTCCAACCTAAAGGTACAGGGAGAGCTCTGGTCTGGACGGATCGACAATCTCCCGATGATTCGATCAGTCAAGAAGGGACAGTCGTACGCATTTGCAAAGACGGAAATCATCGATTGGACGTATATCGATAAAAGCAAGAAGAAGGTTGTTGGCAATTTCACCACCTGTGCCCTCCTCACCAAAGAGCCACCCGATGTCGCAGAATCGATTCAGAAGCAATATGGCCTCGAATGCGATCGTTGATGTCGCACCCCACAATCTCTGAACGCTACCATTAGTTCACAGAGAAGAACTGCTCTGTGAACCGACCTGTCCGCTAACCCCTCCTTGTGCCATGCCAAACTTCTCTGTACTCGTGGCCGGAGAGGGATTATCGCGTGCATTCAGAATTCATGAATGGGACGTCGATAAGTGTTTGATAGTGTGGCAGGACTGCTGACAGGACCGACTGGTTCTCTTAATCATTGTCGTCTATGAATAACGCAAAACCAGCAATCATGAAGCCAATACAAACAACCAAGGTGATGATAACCTGCATGCTCACACTCCTTTGCACTGTCCCTGAGGACAAAAGTTCAGCCGCTGCACCGCGATCTCTACAAGCCCCCTAAATAATCTCGTATAGCCGTGCAGCCTGATCGACCCATGGCTATTGTCCTCACTAGTGTAGCTACCTTGTCTTATTCTGTCGTAAGTAATTGAAATCACGTGCGGTTGTATCGATCAGATACTAGGGTTGATTCACAAGTACAGGTATCGATGGAACCGGCTCGAGTTTCTAAACGACCCTCCGCTCCAGCCTCATTGGATTTGGTGTCCACCGAGGCTGACGATCTGTTTCAAACGAGGAGTCAGTCGCCGACGGATGCGAGGAACCAGGCAACCCGTGATCACTTTGATGCCTGGGCCGCATGGCGGATGGAATGGGAGCAGAAAG
>JANPKE010000171.1:0-4714 GCA_031425875.1 Nitrospirota bacterium | reverse complement strand
GTAGGCGGATACGTTCCCACCCCCAGTCGCGACATAGAGGTAGGTGCCATTGGAAGAGATCGTCACCGCACTGGGAGTAGTTCCAGCCGCAAAGGGTGACCCTGCTACCGGTGTTAATACGCCCGTGCCTGCCGTGATCGTGTAGGCGGATACGTTCCCACCCCCATTGGCGACATAGAGGTAGTTTCCATTGGGGGAGATCGTCGCTGCATTGGGGTTGGTCCCAGCTGCAAAGGGTGACCCTGCCACCGGCGTTAACTCGCCTGTCGTGCTGTTGACCGTGAATGCCGAGACATTGTTTGCTCCACCCTGATTTGTCACATACACGAATGAGCTGTTGGAGGATACAGTAACCGCAGATGGAGCCGTTACGCCGGAAAATGGAGACCCACTAATGGTCGTCAGTGCTCCGGTTGTCGCGATCATGTATCCAGACACATTGTTGGATCCGCTATTCGCGACATATGCTATTCGCGAGCTTATTCCACCGCCGTTCCCAAATCCTCCATCTCCGCCGCCTCCGCTTGGACAGCCGGTCAACAGCAGGAGCGGCAATGTGAGCCATGACGACAGTTGTGTTTTCATGTGGCGCCCTCTTGTTTGTCTCGAAGTATGAGATCGCTCATTTCTCGTATAGCACGAGGAAATACGTACACCAACTAAAATGACGTTTTTTGTTGGACTCCGGTCCATGCTCGCTGGCACACTGCGTGCCGACCAACACGGAGGTTGATTGTGCATCGTTCCCTCACTATTCTTGGATCAGGCTACTCGGCTAAGTTTCTCTTGCCGCTCGCCCAGCACGGCTACACGCATGTCTTCGCCACCAGTCGGGATCCCGACCGGCACCTCACACATCTGCATCCTGACCAACGGATACGATTTGACCTGGCACGGCCTGAGACATGGCAGGCGATTCCACCATCAGCCGATATCGTATGGTGCTTTCCCGCGATACCGATCGAGTCGGTTCGGCAGTTCGCTGATGCCGCATCGCTACGAACTCGCCGGCTGGTCTTGCTCGGCAGTACCTCCGCCTATGACGTCGACGCCCCAGCCGATAACCCCCCGCCTAGGGTTGACGAAACAGCTCCAATAGACCTGACAAAACCTCGTGTACAAGGCGAGGAACTCTTACGAACATCCTATGGAGCCATCGTTTTACGAGTTGCGGGGATCTATGGCCCTGGCCGCAATCCTGTTGAATGGATCAAAACAGGCCGAGTGAATCGCTCGCGCAAATATGTCAATCTGATTCACGTTGAGGATCTGGCCTCATCTTGCCTCGCAGCCCTCACGCATGCCGACTCCGGCGAGGTCTACAACATCAGCGATGGACATCCGAGGACCTGGATGGAGATCTGTCAGATAGTCGAGCAACGATGGGCTATTCGATCCTCCGACTCTCAAGAGGCTCACGCAACAGGGAAGCGGGTGTTGAACAAGCGGATGTGCGAGTTACTGAAGTTGGGTGGTACAGGTTTACGCTATGGGGATCTCTTCGAGGCACTTGAACTGATACAGAGGAACTCGCTCAACGAAGCAACGCCATCACCGTGAGGCACACGAGCAAGTTGTTCATCGCGTGGGCGACCATGCCGGGAATCAGGCTCCCCGTCCGTTCATAGATCCACGCCCAGAGGAACCCGCTCCAAAAGACGCTGATGAATCCAATGAGGCTATAGCCGTGGGCCAGCGCAAAGAGACTGGTACTGATCAAGGCGGCGGGAAGGAATTCGAACCGGCGACGAAGCATCGCGAACAGCAATCCACGAAACGCAAGTTCCTCGAAGATCGGCGCGAAGATGACATACTCGAGAATACTCACGGTCACGACGGGTGGAGTTCCCCACACGAGATCTCGATCAAACCATTCCGTCCAGTGGTTATTTAAATGTAGGAACTCGGCGGCACGTCCCATGACCCATTCACCCCAGAGTCCTGCTGCGACAACTGCGAGTACGGTGCAGGCCAGGCGTCCAAGGTCGTCTCGCTTGATCCCGAGACCGAAGCCATTCGTGAACGTCAGGCCGGCAGGCTTGAGCAGTTGGACATATGCGAGGACCAGCAGTGGTAGGTTCGCCAAGGGAATGGCCAATACACGCAACGCCCCATGCTGAAATGACGATGACGACAGAATCACTGCAGTCGTGATGACCCCCAAGGCACCGCCGCGGAGGATGACGGCAGCAGCAGTTTCTCCAGACCAAGGAGGCGGCACGCCGGGTGCATGGAGACGCAGGATGTCTCTCCACTGTCCCCGCAGTCTGGCAACTGCCAATAGCATAATCGACCCCATCACCAGGCACATCAGTTGGAACCCGATCAATGGGCGAATCCATTGCTGAACCCGATCCTCTCGGACTACACCCTGCGCTTCAACGGTTGTGAGGAGATCCTGATTGCCCGCACGTCCTGCCAATCTTGCGGCAAGATGATCATAGAACCATCCGCTCGGCAGCGCCTCCGCCAGCGTGGCCTGTAATTCTATTTCTTGTGTCCTGGTGAGTGGCTGGGTACCGTATGCCGCTTCGATCAGTTGTCCAAACTGCAGTGCAGAGGTACCACGGCTTTGCCACCTCTGGGTTTCAGCGAGTGCCGCCGTTTCTTGTCCGGACTCCCCGAGTAGGATGGCTAGCCGAAGCTTGGGGAGAGGATCATCGGTCGTCTCGACCAGCTCCCGGTACCACTGAATTGCTTGTTCTCTAGCTTCATCATCGCTGCCCATCGTCCAGTCTGCCATCCATTGCTGCCATTCCGGCGCTCGACGAAGGCTGTCTTGTGCGTCCAACGTACGGCTGACCATCAGATCAAGCGCGCGATCCGGGTCCTCAAATCGCTGGAGCTTTGGAAGAGTCACCGAAAACCACAGAAGAGTGCCGAGTGCCGCCACCAGGATTCCGGCGCAGACCCCACTCACAACTAGAGACCATCGAGAGCCATACGGGGCAATCGATTGTTTGGGAGCTTTAGAATGGTCATGCTGCGGAAAATCCGATGGCCGTTCGATTGAAAGTGCCTGGTCGCTCATAGGTGGCTGACTATAGCATGCCCTCCTGATCCTCCAAATCCCCTCAAAGTAGCTACAGCATAGTTCCGGCGACAATTTCTCACATAGCCTTGCCCCTTCAACTTGGCTATACTAACCGCGCAGATGAAAGGAGCCTGTTGGGTGATGGAGAGTTTTCTTGCCCCGCGACGACTCCTCCTGGGGCCCGGTCCCAGCATGGTGCATCCTCGGGTACTGCAAGCTTTGGCCACTCCGCTTGTCGGACATCTGGACCCGACATTCTTGCGAGTGATGACCGACATTCAGACCCTCTTGCGCCGCGTGTTCTCAACGACGAATCAATTTACGATTGCGGTCTCCGGGACTGGATCAGCCGGTATGGAAGCGGCGGTTGTCAACGTTGTTGAACCAGGCGACGCCGTCATCGTGGGCGTTAACGGTGTCTTTGGTACTCGACTTGCCACAGTCGTCGAGCGTTGCGGAGGCAAAGCCATTCGGCTGGAGGTACCATGGGGCCAGGTGATCGAACCGGATACGATTGCCGCGGCGCTCCAGCAGTCGAGCCCGGTGAAGGCTGTTGTGCTCGTGCACGCTGAAACGTCGACGGGGGCGTGGCAACCACTCGAACCGATTGGCGCCCTGTGTCGCATGTACAACGCGCTGCTGATCGTCGATGCGGTCACCTCGCTTGGTGGAATCCCCGTGGAAGTTGATCGATGGGGCATCGATGTGTGCTACAGCGCCACGCAAAAATGTCTCAGTTGCCCGCCTGGCTTGGCTCCCTTGACGCTCAGTGAGCGCGCCCTTTCTGTTATCAAGCATCGCCGCTCCCCCTGTCAAAGCTGGTATCTGGACCTGTCCCTCATTGCGGAGTATTGGACGGAGCACAACCGTGCCTACCATCATACGGCACCGATTTCGATGCTCTACGCGCTACGGGAGGCATTGCGCCTGATCGAGGAAGAAGGGCTCCCAGCCAGGTTTGCCCGCCATCAACTGAATAGTCGTGCGTTGCTCGCAGGACTGAAGGCGCTCGGTCTCGACCCGTTGCCTCCCCTTGATCGGCGGCTTCCGACGCTCATCTGCGTCACCATTCCAGCACACATCGATGAGGCAGCTGTCCGCTCCCAGTTGCTGGAGAGGTTCGGCATCGAAATCGGCGGAGGCCTTGGCCCACTCAAGGGAAAGGTCTGGCGAATAGGATTAATGGGAGAATCATCGACGGAAGCCAATGTGCTGACCCTCCTGAATGCACTGGAGGAGATCGGTATTCGTCGGAGGTGGGTGTCGACTCCCGGCGTCGCGCTGCAAGCGGCTGCGCATGTCTATAGTGGAGGGCGGTAGGTTGTGACGATTGCTATTCATCACGTGCGTCTCATCGATGGGACGGGAGCGGTTCACGAGCGCGCGACACTACTGGTGCGTGGCTCAAAAATATCGGCAGTCGGACCAAGCAACGAGGTCGGAATCCCTAAAGGAGCTGTCCGTATCGACGGCCGTGGCCTCTCGATTATTCCCGGACTCATCGACTGCCATGTCCATCTGTGCTTGGGTGCAGAGGCGGATGTCGTCGCCACACTCGAATCAGAGCAGCCGTCCTATACGTTGTTGAAATCGGCTAGGCATGCGAAGGCGACGATCGACGCCGGATTTACCACGGTGCGCGACGTGGGATCTCGGGATCATTCGATCTTCACACTGCAA
>JANPKE010000170.1:0-2237 GCA_031425875.1 Nitrospirota bacterium | reverse complement strand
CCTCGCTGAAGTTACCTTCACCGTTATCTCCTCTCGGTTGTCTTCCCGAGGAAGGGTGGCCGCTGCCACCTTCAGGAAGATTCTTCAGGAATGGCACCTCTCTAAGTATTTGGTTCCAGCTGATTTTCGACAAAGCCCACTGGTAAGAACTCTAGACTGGCTGGTATTTGCAAGGGAGGTGGTTGAATTCCTAACGGCCGGACGATTGCCGTGCCATTGGTCTCCCTACCATGCAGTCTGATGCATGTTCTCTTCTGGTAGTGGCCATAAAATGGCCTCTCACTGCCAACAAGGGACATCCCCAGTTGGTTCCCAACCACTTTTGCGATGATAATGGAAACAGCCAATAAATGGTTTTTAGCGGGACAGAACCATGCACGCAAAGGATTCTCTCTTCTCGATCACTCTCGAGCATCAAGAGGAACATGCCACCGCGATGGATTGGGACATCATCGACTTCAGTCGCTTGGTTTACATTGTGGATGATGTCGCGCTCATCCGGCTAGGACTAATACTTATGGAACGTGTTGCTCAAGCGGAAGGGCGGACTCTATGGCATTAAGTAACATCAAGAACACCAGTCCAAAAGTCACCAAGGGAGGACGACACCATGGCGTATAGCGACAAGGTCGTGGATCATTTCAATCACCCACGCAACATGGGGAGTTTTCCGAAAGAGGATCAACAGGTCGGCACCGGCATGGTCGGAGCACCGGAGTGCGGCGACGTGATGAAGCTTCAGATTAAGGTGCAGAACGATACGATCGTCGACGCGAAGTTCAAGACGTTCGGCTGTGGGTCGGCCATCGCCAGCTCGAGTTTGGCGACAGAATGGCTCAAGGGAAAAACACTCTCAGAGGCGGAAAAGATTAAAAACACGGACATCGTGCAGGAACTGAGCTTGCCCCCAGTTAAAATCCATTGTTCCGTTCTAGCGGAAGATGCTATCAAGGCAGCATTGACGGATTTTCAGCAGAAAAAGGATGCACGTGTCACGGCTGTATCAGAACAGCTCTTAGTGGTGAAACCCTAACCATACCATTTCCGCTATGGAGGGAACCCGTGAGCTGTCCTCGCTGCAACGGATTCATGAGGCAAGACGATTTCCTCGATATCGAGGACGAGACGGGTCAGTGCCGATTCGTCGCCTGGCACTGTTTGATCTGCGGTGAGGTGCTTGATCCAATGATCCTAAAACACAGGAGTTCGCGCCCGGAGCCGATGGTCGACCGAGCCAGACTCCCTCTCGTAGTCTGCCATCTCTTGAACAAACGCTGAAAAAGCAAGTGCTGCACCATAACCCTTTCCAGGAAGGAGGACCCCACTGCTTTGGTTATCGGCTCATGATTTCTTTGTCGATTGTCAGGACCTTCATGAAGGTTCTTCTTTTCTATATTCTAACCCCGTTGATCACGGGATGCGCCCTTGAACAGGAAGTGTCACGCACTCCTCGGACCGCGGTCGAACAGGTACTCTTGACTCAGGCGGTTGAGCAAGCCCTGGAAAATCTGTCGGTTCGGCTGCCTGATGGCGTCAATGTGGACGTGGATGCGACCGGACTCGAAAGTGATCGGTCTCGCCTTCGCATGACGAACGCAGATCTTGGTGCGATCGACCGTCCAGCGCGCGATATTTTATACATTCGGGATGCCGTGGCGGCCGCGTTGGGTCGGATAGGCTATCGCGTCTCCGCCCGGGATACTGAGTCACCATATTTAGTTCGCGTGATGGCGGAGTCGTTTGGGACGATGCAAGGCACCATCTTCGTTGGGATGCCGCCGGTTCAGAGCGTGCTGATTCCCTTCTCACTCCCCGAACTCACTCTGTACAAGAACCAGAGCCAGAGCGGGTATGCTCGGCTACATCTGGACATCTACGATAATCGAACCGGCGAGTTTCTCGGGTCGACTCCCAAACTAGTCGGACGATCGTTTTATAATCAGTACACGCTACTGATTTTTGCAACCTGGAACCGAACCGATGTGACGGCCCCACCCGCAGCAGGGCAATGACCGAGGATACGGTTTTTGGTCTCCACAACGAGAAGATTGTGTGGCTGATTCTAAAAGGCTTCGAGCGATTCATCTCGCGAGCTGTAGGACGAAGCAAGATGGGGACTCATATGGCCATCTCGGTCAACAGATGGGCCTGGACGATCGTGGAAATACGCCGCTTATCTCCTTTTACTCGTAAAGAAGCGGCCCTTATCGACACTAAATCTAACTCTTTGAAAACGG
>JANPKE010000169.1:0-3075 GCA_031425875.1 Nitrospirota bacterium | reverse complement strand
ATTCTCAGTAGTTTTGGCACCAGCTTGGCACCAAACCGGGGGGTAAAGATATTTGCCGGGTCCCGCGGAAACTGCTTAATCCCGCTGATTCACTGTCAGTTTCTGCCGCTTAAGTCACTGTTAATACAGCTTATTTATTCTTTGGTGCCAACGTGGTGCCAAAACTACTGAGAATAGGACAGGTAAGAGAAAAGGATTTACCCTTCATGGGTGTCCTTTTCTTTGGAAAATTGATCCTGCTCGGGAATTAGGCTGGATTCGAGCGGACTCTTAATCAGCGGGCTGAATAACCTCTTCACCCTTTAGGGGATCAGAAAATCCGGCAGTATTTCTATTGGCATAAAAGCCTTAAGAGACCTTCTTCTTTTGTACTGCCTAACAATAATTCGCATGATGCAAATATAGAAATCAGGGCTGCAACAAAAGGCAGTCTAAAACGACGATCTGAGTGGCATGACTGTAGAAACCTTGGAATCACTGTCCCGTATATCCAATATTGCAGTGGTCATACTCACGGCATTGTTGGCAGTAGCTGGGTACTTTGCATGGCTGTATTCAACGGATCTTGCTGCACTCAAAGAGGACGAGCTTAATCGATTCAAACTTGAATCGGCTAAGGAAATAGCGAAGGCCAATGAGCAGGCAGCGATAGCAGAAGCCCTTGCAGCGGAATCGCAATTAGAGTTAGCAAAATTCAAAGCACCTCGTACCTTGACCGACGAACAGCGAAAACGTATTGCCGAGAAAGTGAATGCGTTTTCTGGCACTACATTCGAAATAATTACATATCCAGGCGAACCGGAGCCAGCTAACTTCTCCAATCTAATCGCCGAGACGCTTGTACAGGCGGGGTGGATATTCAACCCAAACAATACCAGCGGCTCATTGAGGGGGCTAGCGTCTGGCATAGTTGTAAATGTTGGCAAACAAGCAGGAAGTATGGCGACACAAGCCGGCAAGACACTTGTCGAATCACTTACAGCCGAAGGCGTTTCCGCGAGGCTTGTAGGATCAGCTAGCCTACAGGTTAACCCGATCAGTATCGCGATTAAGCTCCAAGTCGGTAAGAAACCGTAATTTCCCGAAACCATGAATGATGCAAAGCGAACGCAGCTTGTTGATAAAGCATTATGAAAGTCAGAGTGCCTTATTGACTAAAGAACCAACGTCAGACAGGCTCTCTGGAGCCGATGGAAGATTGTGATGTGGCACTGTGCTCAGCAATCATCAAACATCCGAAGCTGGTCCGGATGTGGGGTCCCTCGTCTCCACGTCAGGAGCGCGGGCTCTTTCTTTCGTTTGGAGGAAGGTGGGCGCGATGCTAGCAAGGTCTGCGCAGAGATCCATGGCCCGATCAGGTCGAAGTGGGCCAGATCTGTTTCGCGAAGATTCAAGCTCCATTCCGAACCAGGCTTCTTCCTCGTTCCCGCTGGACAACCGAGGTACCGCAACTGAAAGAACCACTCCCCTGACAAGCTGGTCCCGACCCGATGGACAACCGCGATAATCCCCGGCCGGTTACCGGCTGTTTGCCGGAGGTAGACCCCGAGGGCAATCTTTTCACGATCTATCATGTATCCGATGGTTACACGAGTATTGATCGAAGGTCAAGCGAGAGCGTTAGAGGGTGGTCACGCAAATCTGGCAGCAGGAGCTGAATTCTTGACTCTCTGTTGGGCGAAGCCTACGTTACCCTCGATGAAACAAGTCTTCGTCTCTCAGGACTTGATCGAAGTTGAGATGCGCAAGGAGCAGCTTGAGCAGGCCGGTATCCGGTGCATGATCAAGAACCAGCGTTCCTCAGGACTTGCAGGAGAGATTCCCTTTGTGGAGATTTTCCCCGAGCTGTGGGTACTCCAAGAGCAGGATTACGATCAGGCGCGCCAGCTACTTGAAGAAGAAACTCAGTTACTGCCAATGAACCTAGACTTCTGGATATGCTCAGGATGCGGTGAGCGTCACGAGAGTCAATTTGCGGAATGTTGGAAGTGTGGACAGGAACGACCGTCGCCGTGACTTCCCCTACAACCTCGGCCCCATGTTCGATCACTTCTTCTTCCCGCACACATATTTCCAGACCGACTGGGCTAGAGTCCCTCGCGGAATTGGTGCCCAGGCTGACTCGCCTGACTTCTGATACACCACGTCACCAGCTCCCATGTTCCCAGCAAAATGTTCCACTGCCAGCAGCCGAAAGCGCTCGTTCGAACAGTCGTGCTCTTCCTGGGCGCGCGAAGACAAGTATGTCCTGAACCATCGTGTCTGAGCGGTTCTCAGATCATCCAAGACCGACACACTCACCCGCTCACCATTCCTGATGATGGTCTCGGAATCGACATAGATCTTTGCCTTGTTGTTTCCATCAACCAAAAACCATTCTGCAAAGACAGGAACCACGCCCAGCAATTGGAACGCAACCAGGAGCGAGAAAATCAGAGGAACGGTGGGTTCAAGGTCCTAGTGCAACACCTGTATCCTGGAGATTCCAGGAGCGAAGGAGTTGTACATGGAACACTATCACCGATTGACCCTTATGGAACGTGAAGAACTCAGTCGCCTCTTAGCCGCGGGGTATAGTTTACGTGCGACGGCGCAAGTCCTGCAGCGCGCCCCCAGCACGCTGTCACGGGAACTCGCTCGACACCGCGCCAGCCCGATCACCTATCGCGCCGTGTCCGCCCATCAACGAGCATCCCGGCAGGCCCATCAGCCACGGAAATCCCGGAAGCTCGTGGCTCATCCCCGGCTTCGCCGAGCGGTCTTGGCCCGGCTGGCGCGACGCTGGTCACCGGAACAGATTGCCCACGGCTTGGGCCAGCAGTATCCTACTGACCCCACGATGCAGATCTCACACGAAGCCATCTATACCTATCTCTATGGGTTACCCCCTGACGCCTTCAAGCGCACCCTCACTCGGGCTCTTCGGCGGCGGCACCGCTTTCGGCGGCCCCGCAAGGTCCGGCTCTCGTCCCGCGCCGTCCAGGAGATGGTCAGCATTGATGACCGGCCAGCCGAAGTGGCTGCGCGCACCGTGCCGGGGCATTGGGAAGGCGACTTGCTCGTCGGCCATGCTAA
>JANPKE010000168.1:0-3147 GCA_031425875.1 Nitrospirota bacterium | reverse complement strand
TACACTGCGTGGCCTCGAAGGTATCGCCTCCTGGCCAGGCCACCGTCTTCCAGTTGTCGCCATGTTTACCTGTCGTGTCGTGAATGCCCCGCTGGCCATTCAACCGGACAACATCGAAGTGTCCTATCTGCTCAACTGCGGCATGATCGTGTTTCACGCCGAAAATCAACAAGACATGTTCGATTTTACGATGGCCGGGTTCACGATCAGTGAAAAGAATGACGTGACGTTGCCTGTCGGCGTGTGCTGCGACGGCTTCTTTGTCACCCATGCTCGTGGGTATGTGCGCATGCAGGATCGGGGCATTAAGCTCCCGCCTCGTGAAGCGTGGCGCGGAGCCGTTCCCGTGCTGGATGCAGAAAATCCTCCCGCGCGTCTTTCCCGTGACGCCCCGGTCCAGAAGTCGAACTTTATGGCGTATAATATTCACGCCGTCTGGCAACAAGAAGTATGGGCGGCGGTCGAACGGTCACGCAAATACATCGATCGGTATATGGGTGGATTGCTCACTGCGGAGAACGTCGAGGATGCCGAAGTGATCATCATTGCATCCGGCAGCGCTGCTGCCCAGTCGCGCGAAGCCGTTCGACTCTGTAAGGAAAAGGGCATGAAGGTCGGATTGATCAAGGTCCGCTCCCTCCGTCCATTCCCGACCAAGGAACTCCGCCAGTTGTGCGGCAAGGCCAAGCTGATCGTGGTCCCGGAATTCAACTATGTCGGCTGGCTGGCCAAGGAAGTGGCGACTGCCATCTACGGTTTCTCCAATGCGAAAATCATCGGTGGCCCGCGCGTGTACGGTGGTCAGTCAATGCCGGTGGAGTTAATCGTGGACGAAGTCGAATCAGGTGTGAGCGGTAAGAAGTCTACGAACGTTGCGATGTCGCAGATCATGGGCGGCGTCAATCCGGACGAAGTCGCTCACTTCATGCGTAGCATCTAAACGCAGGGTTGTGGAGTAACAGCAAGGGCCCGTTCGGCTCAGCCGAGCGGGCCCTTCGTATGTTTAGACCGCGTCGCGTTCAGCCCTGAATCTCGTCCTCGATCATCTCCTCGCTGTTCGGCATCCCATAGGCCACGTATTTCGCATAGGACAGATAGATTCCTGCACTATCAGTCATGGCCTTTGAGCCGGCAGTCAGTCGAATAACCTTATCCGAACCGGGCGGTTCGACGTTTTGTAACATCCTGACATGGTCGTGTAGCAGCGTGATATAGCGCTCCACGGCCGATTCAACCTCTTTATAGGCCTTGAGGATATCATCCGTCATAGTTGTCCTCCCTAATAGGGTGAGCATACACTAGGCCTATGCGCAGCCACAATGTCACCATCTCGTCCCTGCTGTTAACGGCGATTGAAAGTGTGGCCAAGAGCGAAGGGGTTTCACGAGAGCGCCTCACAACCGCGGTCCTTGAGCTCTCAAGGCTCTTTACGATAGGACGAAGTGCATTGAGCAGCTCCTATCTTGAATCGCCCGCCCTTGCCGCGGCGTATCTCAACTATTTCCTGCCGGTGAATCTGTCAAAGATCCAAGTGCTTCTTGATGAAATGCCTGTTGTACTGGCTGACGACCCATTCACGGTCCTAGACCTTTGCTCTGGGCCAGCGACCGGAGCACTCGCGGTTCTCGACTGGTGGCATGGGCGAGGGAGCGTCTCCGGGCTGTCAGTCGTGGCCGTAGACCGTTCGATGACGTCACTCCAGCAAGCCGAAAGCCTCTGGAGTAAGTATTGCCAAACAGCCGACCTGACAGGCACGAGCCTTCAAACTTGCAAGGCCGATGTAGAACGGACTGGATGGTTAAAAGAAGTCAAATCGAGGGCTCCGTTCAATTTGATCATTCTCGCTAATTGTTTGAACGAAATTCATACAGATACGACAGATCCAATCGAGGGACGAACTCGCCTCGTGACGGAGCTGTTAGCGCTTCTTGCACCCCAGGGCACGGTGATGATTGTGGAGCCGGCCTTACGAGAAACCTCACGTGCGCTGCACCAAGTGCGCGACCGATTGCTCCAAGAGAAGCGCGGCACCATCTATAGCCCCTGCCTGCATGAAAACAGTTGTCCGGCCTTAGTGAACCCCTACGATTGGTGCCATGAAGAGCGGGCCTGGGAACCTCCGGTATCAATCCAGGAAATCGACGGCGACGTCGGCTTCATCAAAGACGCGTTGAAGTTTTCCTATCTGCTGTTGCGAAAGGACGGGAAGACCATCATCGACCGACGTCCGGATGTCTATCGAGTCGTGAGCGAACTGCGGGAACTGAAAGGCGAGAAGCGGGCTTGGCTATGCAACGAGACAGGACGGTCTGAAATCGGCCGGCAGGATCGCCTCGCCTCGCCTCAGAACGAGGCTTTTGATGATTGGCATCGCGGCGCGATCGTGCAGATCGAAAAACTTGTCCACAAAGAAAAACAAGGTAAAGTGTCGGCGCTGGGTCGAATCGAGCAGGATGCTGCGGTGCAAATTGTTCGCTCTGTCTGATTTCTGCAAATTCAAGCACAGGAAACGTGCCCTTTTTCGCTTCGGCGCCTCCTGGCAGACAGAATGCTGGTAGAGAGCCGAGCAAGCACCCTGAGATTGCTGACTTCCGACGTGAGTACAAAGGTCTACTGCCAGGTCCGGAATACGATTTTCAAACAAGCTGGGCATTATCTCCAAAGGACGTGGATCATAAATTTGGATATCAGGTTTTGCATGGAAATGGTGAGACGCAGCGGAATGAACGGCCAACGCGATTGGGAGAATCGTGAAGCTCCCACAGGGTGATGGGTGGCGTGAGGACGACCGGGGCGATCAGCGACTGGATTCGTTTTCTTGCCGATCTCAGAGCTAAAGCGTTTGAGCAGGGCAGGACTGCCGGTGCTGCAGTACTGGGCTGATTAATCGTTTCGCTGAATGCTGATGGCTGTGCGCTTAGTGAGGCTAGTCCGCTTCCGGCTCCGAGCTGCCGTGCTGGTGGGACACCTTGTCTTCCTCGAAATGGTCCGCCATTTCCTCGGCCATCACCGCATCATCATCCTGAACAGCGATGAGGGGGATTTCTTTTCTCACCTTGGGTTTTTCATCCGGCGAGGATTGATCTGGCTGTTTTGGCTTGTCGGTCATGGGATTAGTATACACCAGTGATGAGAAAGAATGGTGGC
>JANPKE010000167.1:0-2010 GCA_031425875.1 Nitrospirota bacterium | reverse complement strand
GGTTATGTCCCCGGCGTCCGAGAAAACGGTGGTCAATATACCCACGCGGCGGTCTGGACCGTGCTGGCCTTCGCGGCATTGGGTGAAGGTGACAAGGCCGGCGAGTTGTTCCGTCTGTTGAACCCTGTTCATCGGGTCTCCTCGCGAGCGAGCGTCCAGCGCTACAAAGTCGAGCCTTACGTCGTCGCCGGCGACGTGTACGGCGAGCCCCCACATGTCGGACGCGGGGGATGGACCTGGTACAGCGGCGCAGCGGGTTGGCTCTACCGGGCCGGTATGGAATGGATGCTCGGTTTCCGCGTACGCGGTGCTACGCTCTCCGTCGATCCTTGTGTTCCACGCCACTGGCCGTCGTACTCGATTCGTTTCCGGTATCATTCGGCGGTCTATACCATCGCGGTGGAAAATCCGCATCATGTGAGCCGCGGCGTGAGGCTGGCGGAGCTTGATGGGAAACAAATAATCAGCCGCGACAATATCCCTCTCATCAAGGAAGGCGAGCACCACATTCGCATCGTGCTCGGATGATCGGAGTATGTAAAGTTGGTCTCGCTTCAGAAGCTCTTGGGAATCATATGCGGCATGTCTACTCCTGCCCTTCTCATGATTCTTCCTGGCTTCGTGCGTGGATGGCCGCGATCATGCCGGGCATGCGTGCTGTCGGCCATTCAGAGTCCGTCGGCTCCGCATTCCATGCGCTGGCGATGGCTTGCTTGATAGCTTGGGGTGGAGCATTGATCGTTCGCAAGAACGTCCTGTGAGGTCGGTCTGAACGGTAGTCCGGTTGCCTCGAGGGGTGCTTGAGATATCGTGCGACAAGATCCGCCCTCATGCCATGCAGAATGGTGCCATGAAGGAGCAGTGCGTTTCTGGTTCGGCGTTGTGCGTTGCCGGAAATCTTCCTGTCCCCGATTGCGAGGTCGCTAATCCCTTGGAAGCTCGTGGTCGGCTCCCACTGACGAAGCGTTGTGGCTATCCGTTCCAAGACAAAGCGGTTGGTGGTGCGAATACTCGCAAGGTCAGGATGCCATTCGAGCGGCAGCACAAAGGCATAGGAGAGACAACCTGGGCCCTGCAAGACGGTCCCGCCGCCGCTCGCGCGTCGAAGGATAGGCAGGCCATCCTTTTCGCAGGCGGCAAGATCGACATCGTCGGCCACGCGAGAGGCGCGACCTAACACGACGAACGGAGAATCGCTCTCCCAGAATCGAAGGATAGGAGGTCCACCCCGCTCATCCAATTCTTCCAATAATACTTCATCCAGCGCAAGATTCTCGGTGGGAAAAGGGAGGGTCAGATCGAGCAACCGGAACGTGCGCATGTCATGACCGGTTCGGCATGAAGAGATGTGTTGGTGATCCATCGAATGATTCAGCCGCTTCCATGATGGTCTCGCTCAATGTCGGATGTGGATGGATCGAGGCTGCCACATCTTCTGCGACTGCACCCATCTCAACTGCTAGGACTCCTTCGGCGATCAACTCGCCCGCACCGACGCCGCAAATTCCCATGCCGAGGACACGTCCGGACTCCGCATCGAGTACCAGCTTGGTCAGGCCTTCGTTGCGGCCCAATGTCGTCGCGCGACCCGAGGCTGCCCAAGGAAATCGCGCGACCTTCACAGCTTGTCCAGATCCCTTGGCCGCTTCTTCTGTCAGTCCGCACCAGGCGATTTCAGGATCGGTAAAGATGACGGCTGGGATCGCCGTCGCATCGAACGCTGCTGGTCGTCCGGCGATGACTCTGGCGGCGACCAGCCCTTCATGCGTGGCCTTGTGGGCGAGCATCGGCTCTCCCACCACATCGCCAATCGCGTAGATGGTCGGTTCGGTCGTGCGCATCTGTCGATCGACTTGCACGAAGCCGTTCGGTGTGATGGCAACTTGTGTGTGCTCGAGTCCAAGCTGGGCGCTATTGGGTCTGCGTCCTACGGCAACGAGCACGCGGTCGAACATCTCGGTGCTGGTTCCTTCAGAATCTGCGAAAGTCGCGGCCAGACCGTCCATCACC
>JANPKE010000166.1:0-3122 GCA_031425875.1 Nitrospirota bacterium | reverse complement strand
CTTACGAAACTCGCTTGTGATGCAGGGTTGGAGGCTTTTGTAAACCGGAGGTTGGAGATCGATGTTTATTCACCTGTTTGGCACAATGGCAGTTTGGTTGTGCGTGGGTCTGGCGTGGTTGCCTCTGGCTTCGGCTCAAGAGGCATCTCCTGCTATCAGTGAACGACAGACAGTAGGAGTTGTGGTCGGCGGCATGTTACCGGTGCGAATCATGGATGGGCAGTCGTCCAAACTTAACGGAGTGTCGGTCCATCCGTATTGGCAGATCGTAGTCATGAGTCCTACCAATAATGAATGGTGGAGTGGTTCTGTCGCCCTCGGGGTTGAGGCAGCGTTCTTGGGGATTGCGGAACCCACCAGTGTCTATGGCGTAGGAATCACACCCAAGGTGGTCTATACCTTCACCTCGTTCGGTCGCCTGAAGCCCTACATCGAAGGTGGTGGGGGGCCGCTCTGGACGAATTTCGACGGCCGTATTCCCGAACAAGGATCGGATTTCAATTTTCTGGTGTGGGGCGGCGCGGGTGCAACCTATGATCTGACGTCACGATGGGCCCTAAATGCCGGAGTCCGCTTCAGCCACATCTCCAATGCTGACACCGATAGTCCCAACCGCGGAGTGAATTACCTGCTGCCGTTTATCGGGATTACCGCGAAGCTTTTCTGAGCGCTAGAGATAGAGGACTTCCCGCCGCAGTTGAGTCAGGAATGCATGTATGGGCAGGATGTTGCCATTTCTCATCTGCGAGCGAGCCGATAGCCTGTATCGACAACACTGATAAAAGCACGCCCAACCCCTTTGTCAAGCTTTGCTGGTTCATCTGACCGCGATTTACCTCATCGGATTCGAAGCCGGTAGGCACGAAGCTGACCGGTGCGCCAGGCGATGAAACGCTGCTTAAAGAAAAGTCTGCTAGGATGCGGCGATGACCCACCCATCCGCCACGACCGCGCCGCGATCAGCTGCGGTGCTCTTCATTCTCATCACCGTCCTGCTCGACATGTTATCGTTCGGCATCATTATTCCAGTGCTGCCGATACTCGTCGAGGAATTTCTCTCCGGCGATACGGCGCAGGCGGCGGTGCTCTACGGGCTGATGGGGACGGCTTGGGCATTCATGCAGTTCTTCTGCTCGCCGATCCAGGGCGCGTTGTCTGATCGGTTTGGCCGTCGGCCGGTCGTCCTCCTGTCCAACCTGGGCTTGGGCCTGGACTACATCGTAATGGCGCTCGCGCCGAACGTCGCCTGGCTGGTGGTGGGCCGTGTCATTTCCGGCATGGCCTCTTCCAGCTTCAGCACCGCCGGCGCCTACATTGCCGACGTGACGCCGCCGGATCAGCGCGCGGCGGCATTCGGGAAGATCGGCATGGTCTTTGGCCTCGGCTTTATCTTTGGTCCTGCCTTGGGCGGCTGGCTTGGCGCGATTGATCCTCGACTTCCGTTTTGGGGCGCAGCGGCGCTCAGCCTCCTGAATGCCTGTTACGGATTCTTCGTGCTCCCCGAATCCCTGCCGTCTGACAAACGGATGCCCTTCGCCTGGGCGCGGGCCAACCCGGTCGGCTCGCTTGTGCTGCTGCGCTCGCACCGTGAGCTCTTCGGCCTTGCGTCCGTTGCGTTCTTCGGCTACCTCGCCCATGCGGTGCTGCCGAGCGTGTCGGTCTTATACATGGGATATCGCTATGGATGGGGACCGGCCGCGGTCGGGCTGATGATGGCGGGGGTGGGCACTGCTGCAATGATCGTACAAGGTGGATTGATCCGTCCGATCACCAGTCGGTTCGGCGAACGCAGGACAGTGGTGTTCGGTCTACTCTGCGGAGCAATCGGTTTCTCTGTCTATGGCATTGCGCCGGAGGGCTGGATCTTTTGCCTCGGCATTCCCGTGATGGCCTTCTGGGGACTCGCCGGTCCCGCAAACCAATCGCTCATGACCCGCCGCGTCAGCAGTTCAGAACAGGGTCAGCTTCAGGGCGCCATCGCCAGCATCAACGGCGTGACCGGGCTGATCGGGCCAACGCTATTCACACAGACCTTCGCTTTCTTCATCCGTTCCAATTCCCCGCACAGTCCTCAGTCCTCAGCCCTGAGCACTTCCTTGGATCTTCCCGGTGCGCCGTTCTTCCTGGCCTCGCTCATGCTCCTCAGCGCCGCCGCCATGGCGTGGCGCACGACGAGGCGATCATGAGCCTCCTCCAGCAACGCCTATCGACCACGTTCAAACAATTTGTGGACTCTGAAAAGGCGAGTGGGATCGTGCTGATCTGTTGCACGGTCGCCTCGCTTGTATTGGCCAATTCCTCAATCGGCGCAAGTTATATGAGCGTGTGGCATCGGTCAATCGGTGGCCTGAGTCTGGAACATTGGATCAATGACGGGCTGATGACGATCTTCTTTCTTCTTATCGGCTTGGAGCTGGAACGAGAGTTGTACAGCGGGGAGCTGGCTGAGGTGAAGAACGCGCTGCTTCCCATGTGTGCGGCCATCGGCGGAATGACCGTGCCTGCGTTGATTCATTTGGGGATCAATGGGGGAACCGCTACCCAGGCCGGAGTCGGGATTCCGATGGCCACGGATATCGCGTTTGCACTTGGCGTGTTGGCCATCCTTGGCAACCATGTTCCTGCGTCGCTGAAGGTGTTTGTCGTGGCCTTTGCCATTATGGATGATTTGGGCGCGGTCGTCGTGATTGCGGCGTTCTACACGACGCACCTGTCCCTATGGCATCTGGCCGGTGCTATCGGGGTGTGGATCCTCTTGGCGCTGTTGAATCATGTGTTCCGGGTGATGTCCCTCGTGCCCTACCTGCTTGGTGGCCTGTTACTGTGGTGGCTCATGCTGCAGTCGGGTGTGCATGCGACGATTGCCGGCGTTGCGCTAGCTTTTGCCATCCCATTTTCTGCCAAGGCCGAGGATGAGGCGTCCCCCTCGCACAGACTCGAACAGTTCTTACACAAACCTGTGGCCTTCATCATCCTGCCGATCTTTGCGCTGGCCAATACGGGCATCGCGGTAGGCGCCGACTGGTTGGAAAACCTGACTGTCCCGAACAGCGTCGGTATCCTCGCCGGGTTGACGTTGGGTAAACCGCTGGGTGTGATCGTGTTCTGTGCGGTTGCCGTGG
>JANPKE010000165.1:0-1802 GCA_031425875.1 Nitrospirota bacterium | reverse complement strand
ACATGCGCAGCCACTTTGCCATACCGCCGGTCGACCACATACTCGGTCACGGATTCCTTGGGACTGGTCGTTCTCGATGAAAAGGTCTTCCGGTCTTTGACGTCTCGACCAATCGCTAGTTCGATCAATCCTCGGCCTTTCTTGGGCACGCCCCAGATCAACGCCTCATAGACGCGGGTGATGGTATGGAGCTTAAATTGTGCGGCGAGGGCTCGATGCGCCGTATCAGTTTTGGCAATGACCATGACGCCGGACGTTTCTTTGTCCAGTCGATGAACGAGGCCGGGGCGCTCTTTCCCTCCGATGGCCGACATCGTCCCTCCCGACGTTTGGAAATGGTGCAGCAGTGCGTTCACCAGCGTTCCGGTCCAATTCCCTGGGGCTGGATGCACCACAATGCCGGATGGCTTATTCAAGACAAGAAGGGATTCGTCTTCGAACAGGACTTCCAATGGGATCGCCTCCCCCTTCATTGAGAGGGGCTCAGGCTTTGGCACATCCATCGTGATCCGATCACCGGGTTTGATCTTGTGACTCGGTTTCACGACCTGATCGTTGATGCGAATACGACCCAGCTCGATCAGACGCTGTAACGCTGACCGCGAGATATCTCGTTCTCGATTCACGAGGAAGAGATCGAGTCGCTTGGGCTGCTCCCCAGATGTGACGAGAAACTCCGTAATCATGGAATCTACGCTACGGTAGAGGGGAGGCTGAGTTCAAGTAGATGACACGCCTCGGATGATCGTGCTGGTCTCTTGAGGGGAGGACAACGACTGGACGTAGTGGACCGCGCGAAGAGCGAGGAGGTGCACACTACGTGCGGCTGGTTTTCTTGGTCCGTTCCGCGATCTTCTTTCGAAGACGGGCTTTTTCCAGGCTGATTTGAGCGTCTTTCACTTCAGACGGCAAACCGCCCGCTTGAAGACGTCGCTCCGCTTCAGCGACCTTGGCCGTGGCCCGTTCCACGTCAATGTCTTCCGCCTGTTCCGCAATTTCAGCCATGATGGTGACTTTAGTGGGGGTGACTTCGGCAAAACCCCACAGAACGGCCATGGAATGGGTCTGACTATCAACGCGGTAACGAAGTTCGCCGATGCGGAGCGTCGAGAGGAAATGACAGTGCCCTGGGAGTACCCCAAATTCTCCTTCTGACCCAGGGGCAATGACTTCATCCACCTGCTGACTCAGCAGCTGCTTCTCCGGCGTCACCACTTCTAATAGAAACTTTCCAGCCATACTTCCTTCTTTTTCTCTCTCTACGCCATACAAGCGGGGTGAGGAGGATGTCGTCTATTGCCCGCATGCACCGACCACAGCTTCATCGTGGGGGGTGCGCGAGCAGCGAGGACATCCTGCTCGCTCCGCTAAACTTTTACTCCCATCTTCTCCGCTTTCGCCAGAGCTTCTTCGATGGGGCCCACCATGTAGAAGGCCTGCTCCGGCAGATGGTCATACTTGCCTTCCAGGATCTCCTTGAAACTGCGGACTGTATCTTTCAGCTTCACATACTTACCCGGAGCGCCGGTGAAGGCTTCGGCCACGTGGAACGGCTGCGAGAGAAAGCGCTGAATCTTTCTGGCGCGTGCCACCGCCATCTTATCGTCTTCCGACAACTCGTCCATACCAAGAATGGCGATAATATCTTGGAGGTCCTTGTAGCGTTGGAGGACGGATTGTACGCCGCGCGCAATTTTGTAGTGCTCTTCCCCGATGACCTGTGGATCAAGAATACGCGACGTGGAGTCCAGCGGATCGACCGCTGGATAAATACCCAACTCCGCCAGTTGCCGAGACAACAC
>JANPKE010000164.1:0-4340 GCA_031425875.1 Nitrospirota bacterium | reverse complement strand
CACACCGGTAGCTATTGCTGAATTGCAGAGGCTACGGAGCGACACTAACAAATTACTGGATCGGGGGATCTCAATAAAAGCACGCAAGGTGGCCAGAGATGAATTTCGCATGATGGGGAGCGTGATGGGACTCTTTCACCTAGATAGGTGGCAGTTTGGTAATACTGTCTTAGAAGCTTTTCCGGTCAGCATTGACGAAGCCGCAACTGTGAGAGCTGTTCCAAATGAGACAGACGTTGAGAGGATGTTAACAAAGCGTAGGGAAGCCCGTAATCGGAAAGATTTTAAGCAAGCAGATGAAATTCGTAACTCCCTCGCAGCGCAAGGCATCATCATCGAGGACAAGCCCGATGGCACAACCCGATGGAAGCGCTGAGGCGCAGGAAATTCTCTACGGCCTCCATGCCGTACGCGAAGCGCTGAAAGCCGGAAACAGGCCATTGCAACGTGTGTTGGTTCTTCGAACCGACAAACAGTTCACTGATGTGGTCCAGCTGGCTCGATCTCAGCGTGTTCCCATTCATGTTCAGCCCCTCGCTTCGTTCGATCGTCTTGTTCCTAACGCCAAGCACCAAGGCGTCCTGGCCTTTGCCGCCGCAAAAGCCTATCAAACGGAAGAATCGATTCTCGCCCGCGCTGCACAACGGAACGAGCCGCCGCTCTTAGTGATCCTGGATGGAGTCGAAGACCCGCACAACCTCGGCGCTGTGCTACGGACGGCAGAGGGCGCTGGTGCCCACGGAGTGTTTATTCCCGAACGCCGGGCCGCCGGACTGACCTCAGTGGTGGCCAAAGCTTCGGCCGGAGCGATCGATCACATTCCCGTTGCGCGCGTGACCAATATGAGCAGATCGATTGAGTCGTTGAAGGCGGCTGGAGTGTGGATCTACGGGGTGACCCCCTCCGCGAGCAAGATATTTACGGATGTCGATCTACGAGGACCGGTTGGGCTCGTCCTGGGAGGAGAAGGACCAGGAATCCGACCTGGCGTCTTGCAACATTGCGATGAATGCGTTCGCATTCCTCTGAGCGGCCAGGTCGAATCGTTGAATGTGTCCGCTGCGGCAGCCATCGTCCTCTTCGAGGCGGTTCGTCAACGCCGAACAACCCAGGACCGGCCTGACTCTACCGGATCTTGAGTGCGCCACCCTGGATGGCCATCTTCAGCAGTTGAGCCGTATTCGACACGCGCATTTTTTTCATCATATTGGCGCGGTGGGCTTCAACGGTTTTGACGCTGATCTTCAACCGTTGCCCGATTTCCTTGTTCTTAAATCCCGCCCAGATCAATTCCAAAATTTCCTGTTCGCGTGACGTGAGCGACTCAGGCCGTTTTGTGCGCGCAGGAGGTTCAAGATTAGCAAGAGATTTCCGAGGACGTGGTTTTCCGGTTGTCTTCGCCATAATAGCTGGTTCTCCATATTACGATTACGTAGGTCAGTGCTTCAGATATACTCATACATGGAAAAGTGAATCACACCTAATGGTGCATACTCATTATGGAATGATCCTTTCCAAATGTAAAGAAAGGCACTTCGGCCCTAGTAGGGTTACTAGGTAAGGAAAGAACTCTGGGCAATTATGCATGATGGACCAAACCTCTTCCCGCTCCTGATTGTTGGCCTTTTTGGTGCCCTCATCGGCAGTTTTCTCAACGTCTGTATCTACCGGCTACCACGGCAGGAATCGATCGCGTGGCCCGGCTCTCATTGTCCAAAATGCACCCATCCCATTGCCTGGTACGATAACATTCCCATCGTCAGTTACGTGGTGTTGGCTGGACAGTGCAGGCAATGTGGCGTACGCATTCCTTTTCGCTATCCCATGGTCGAGATCCTGAATGCCTTAGGTTATGTAGGGCTCTTCTGGTTCTTCGGCCCAAGCTGGGCTACAGCGGCGTACGGCTTGCTCTATTCAGCCCTCCTTGTGGTAGCCGGAACGGATCTTTCTCATAAGATCATCCCCAATGCCGTGACCTTTCCTGGGATCATTGTGGGCCTCGTCTGTGCCGCTACCGTTCTACCCCTTGGCTTCCTGGATAGCATGTTGGGAGTTCTCGTCGGAGGAGGAATCCTGTGGCTTTTAGCGTGGGCCAGCCCCTATCTTTTTGGGAAAGAGGGGATGGGGGGAGGGGACATCAAGCTTCTGGCGATGATAGGTGCGTTTCTGGGATGGAAGCCTGCCCTGATGACGATCATGGTAGGGTCGTTGCTGGGATCACTCGTGGGGCTTACCCTTATCGCCACACAGGTGATCAAGCGCGAAGACTATATTCCCTTCGGACCGTTTCTGGTTTGTGGTGCGCTGGTTTCACTCTTCTTTGGCCAGTCTCTCCTTGATTGGTATCAAGGGCTCTTGGCCGAATAACGGCTCTCCTGGCCGATTCCCCCCATTTCGTACTGTATCTCTTCTGTCAAGAACTGTATCTCTTGAGGTACTGCTCCTATCTACGATCATTTCCTCCCATCTAGACGGTATGTCTTCCTGATCAGCCCGGACCTTTCTTCTATTAGTGCCATTTTGTTCTATCGATTCGATAGTTTATGGACTTCCAGGCAGCTCTTGCTTGGTGCGGAGTCAATCTATAAGAGCTTCAATTATGAGTGGCACGAGTTTTGAGATAGCGTCGCACTACCAAACCAGTGCAGACATTGTGAGGAAAGTATGAAGCAAGAAGGCAAGACATTGATGGAGCTCATGGTGGTCGTGGCGATTATAGGGATGGTCGCCACGATGGCCCTCCCTAACTACTCGGTCCTCAACTCGCGCACTCAGGTCCGTTGTACGACCGAAGAAATCGCTTCGGAACTGCGCCTTGCACGACAGCTGGCGATGACCTATCGGGATCGTGTTCGAATCATCGTTGACCGGGAACAGCAGGCCCTTACTACTCAGTTCGTCAACACCGCGACCACGCATCACACGTATCACTATGGAGGAAAGGGGATTGTGCTCGAAGAGCCCAGCGCAGGGCCGGAAATCCTCTTCCATCCAAGCGGACGCTCGGCCAGTGCCACGACGATTGAACTTCACAGTCTAGAAGGGCAGACCCAGCAGCTCACCGTGAGCATCATGGGCCGGGTCTCACTCCTATGAGACGAACAATGAAGAATGATGGTTTCAGTCTGATCGAAGTGATGGTGGCGATGGTGATTGCAGGGGTTGCCCTGATGGGTACCCTGGGCGCAGTGGAGATGTCGGCCAGGCACGTACAACAGGGGGGCTTGCACAGTAAGGCGATCGAGTTGGCCCAGGCACGGCTGGAAGCGAAACGGTCCGTTCGCTGGCAGTCCCTTCTGGACGATGACCTCGACCACGATGGTTTTCCAGAAACGCTCATGGCGGATGATGGCCAAGGCTCCGACATAACTATGGGCGATGGGATCTACACAGCCGGCTATGAGCGTGACGGGGTGACGGTCGTGTGGACGATTGAAGCTGAACGTCCAGGGCCACTGCGCTCCGCCGGCTTGGTGAGGATTCGAGCGGTCGCGTCCTACTCAGGCCTTAACGGGCACAAGAGAGAAGTGCAGGTAGCAACCATTCGAACCAATCCAAACTTTGTGGGGCAACGATGAATCAAGGAAATGTCACCAGGTCAGACAGGCGGAGCCGGCGCTCCATTGGCATTCTATTCGACAAGCGTGGTGTATGTCTGACCGAATTGATGGTTAGTTTGACGGCTGGAGTGATTGTATTGGCCGCAGCGTTGAATGCCTTCAATGTTGCGCAGGTCCATGCGAGCAAACAGCAAAACAACATGAGACACCAGCAAGACCTCCGACTAGGGCTAGAGGTATTCGAACAAGAGGCCCGTTTGGCGGTTGCCGAGTCGATCGTCTCAACGACTCCGGATGCATTTCGCTTTCATGCCAATATCAGCGACTATCGAACGATGACCACTGGTCCGGTAGTGCCGGGTCAATCAGTAATTACCGTACAGGATGGCAGGGGATGGAATGAGGGAAAGACCGTCATCATTTGCGGTCAGCAGGCCTGCGAAACCCATCGACTCTCACGGTCAGGGCAGCGCTATCAGCTGACCTTGACTGAGCCAGTGGCCTCGTCTTTTTCCCCCGGTGCCTCTGTGGAAGTGAACAATCGGGTGGGCTATTACACCAAGCGAAATGAAAACGGACAAGTGAACCTTATGCGGATGGTCGATGGAGGAGCGACTACGCTCATCGGAGATCTGGAAGATCTACATTTTTCGTATTGGGACGAGCATGGGCATGTCACGCAGCAGCCATCGCTCGTGAAGCGAGTCGTGCTTGAAATCGAGTCGAATCACTCCCTGCATCGAATGATGCGGGAAGTGAGCCTTTGATCATAGGAGTGAA
>JANPKE010000163.1:0-6405 GCA_031425875.1 Nitrospirota bacterium | reverse complement strand
GCACTCGAGCGGGGAGTTGACGCTACGGGGCGAAGACCTGCGTAAAACGGTAGGGTATACGGTGGTGCCCAGTACGCAATTTACCATCGAATCGGTCGGGCAAGATGTCGTCTTCTCCGGCTACGGAGCTGGTCATGCGGTTGGTCTGTGCCAGTGGGGCGCGAAAGAGCTGGCGGAGTTGGGCTATTCCTTTTCGAGCATTCTTCGTTATTACTATCCTGGGACAGAGCTTCAGGATGCGGCATTGACTCAAGCGCCTCCTGTACCTCAGACCCATGCGGCACCTCCATCCTGATGCAACTCTCCGAGTTCGACTTTCCGTTCGATCCATCTCTGGTCGCGTCGCAGCCCGTTATCCCGCGTGACCGTGCGAGATTGCTGGTCTGGGATCGAGCAATCCAACAACTGACCCATCGTCATGTAGCCGAGCTTCCTGCATTGTTGGAGCCGGGTGACCTTCTTATCGTAAACGACACAAAGGTGATGGCCGCACGAGTGTCTGGAGTCAAGAAACCGGCTGAGACCCCGGTCGAGGTGTTGTTCGTGAAGGATCTCGGTCAGGGCCGGTGGGAAATCATGGTGAAAGGTTCGTTCCGCGTTGGCCAGGTTATTGAATTCAATCAACAGTCCCGTGTAACCATCGTAAAGCGTGATGCGACGGGCACCGAAGTGTTGGTAGACAGTCCGGTTCCGATGACACAATTATTTCAAGTACGAGGGGTCATGCCGCTTCCGCCGTACATGAAGCGCGCAGCGACTCAGGAAGACCATCGCTGGTATCAGACGGTCTTTGCCAAACACGAGGGCGCGATTGCTGCCCCGACGGCGGGGCTTCACTTTACCGAGGAGCTGTTTGCACGACTGCGCGAAGCCGCGATCAACGTGGCGACGGTGACGCTCCATGTTGGCCCCGGTACGTTCAAGCCGGTGACGACTGAGCGGATTGAAGATCATCAGATGGGAATAGAAAAATTCACAATCAGTGAAGACACGGCGAAAGTGATTCAGGCGACCAAACGGGCTGGTGGCCGGGTGGTGGCTGTCGGTACGACAGTGGTTCGTACGCTTGAAACGGTTGCCAAAGAAAAGGGGCAGGTCGTTCCGATGTCCGGCGAAAGCCGGCTTTTCGTCACACCGGGATTCCAGTTCACGATCGTCGATGCCCTCATGACGAATTTCCATCTCCCACGGACCACGCTACTCATGTTGGTCTCAGCCTTCGCCGGAATCGAGCCCATTCGCAGGGCCTATGAAGAAGCAGTCAACGAGCGGTATCGCTTCTACAGCTACGGCGACGCTGGTCCTCTAGTTGCCTATTGAGCCAGCGTAGCTTAACGAAACGAGCTGGACTTACAGTAGTTCGCGGCGGATGATAACCGGCAGTTTCGCTTTCATGGACTGTTGGAATGAGACTAGGGCTCGTTGCTGTTTCTGTAAGAGCATGTCATCTAGCACACGCTGCTTGGCCTCTGCCGCCTTCGCGGGATCGGAATCTTGCGGTCTGGTCATCAGGGACTGCCCTTCGGCAATCTCTGCCGGCGTGAGGGCAACGGAATCTCTGACGATCATCCGGGCCTTGTTCGCCAGGACTTCTTGGTGCTGGATCGACTCAAACGAAGCTGGGGTGAGGTGATTGGCGGCTAGGACACGCTTGTAGAGCTCCGGGTCGAAGGCGCCGTTTTTTTGAAAGGCCGGTATTTGCATGATCAGCTCACGCAAATCGGCATCCGCGACCCGCACGCCCATTTCTTCGGCGGCGATGATCCAGATACGACTGTCGACCAGTTGTCCGACGACGAATTCCTTGAATTCTTCTTCCTTAAAATCGGTCTTGACGTTGTCTTTGTAGATGCGGTGCATGTTTTCATAGGTGCGCTTAAATTCGTCGAGGGAGACCGATTGATCCCCGACCTTGGCAACAGGTCCGCCAGCTTGTTCACCGAATCCCCACCAGCCCATTGTAATTATGAAAGCAATCGCCAAGATCCCCATGATGGACTTGAGGAGCCAAGGGTAGTTGTGAGCAGCATCGCGCATTGTCTTAATCATCTAAATCCTCTTCCTTTTGTGAAGCCAACAGTGTACGTATGGACAGGTCGGAAGGCAAGAGCCGCTTTTGACGCGGATGTCCGGAGATGGGATCCAGTAGCTGGTTTCTGGAAGTGTGCCGAACGGTCGTGTCTTTCGCGGAGAGTCATGTGAGGATTTAGGATGGCTCCGAAAATAGCACTCCAAAAAAGATTGTACTTTGTTTGTGCAAGTTGGTGTATTTTGTTATACTTTGCCACTAATTAGAAGGAGATCCCTTGGCAGGGGATGGGCTAACCTCGACGGCGCTAGAAGCAAGAGTCTATCCGAAGGCCCATGTCCTGAATAGATTCATCGCGAAGTTAATTGATCTGTTCGTAGTCGTCGCTGCCGGCGAAATCGCTCCTCCGGTCGGCTTTCTTTCAGGCTTGGCCTACATTTTAATAGCTGACGGGTTTGCAGGAGGAAAAAGTATCGGCAAACGGTTGGTCGGTCTGCAAACTATGCGATTGGATGGCCGAGATACGGCTGGCTTCCGAGAATCGATCATCCGAAATCTTCCACTGGGCGGTGCCCAGATAGCGTATGCGGTCCCATATGTTGGATGGCTCGTCGCGCTGGCTATTTTAGCGTTTGAAAGTTTTTTGATCATTGGGAATGAGCAAGGTCGTCGGCTGGGTGATGAAGTAGCAAGAACTCACGTGTTAGACGCCGGTCAACTTTCGGTTCCGGATTAGGTCCGTCGTACACGAAGCACACAGGCTGAGCGCTGGATCGCTCGGCCAAGATGAAGGGAGAGACGCCGTGGGGTTTCCGGGAAACATGTTTGGGTGGTTCTCCGACGACCTAGCGATTGATTTGGGCACTGCGACCACCCTCGTGTATGTCCATGGGAAGGGGATTGTTCTCAATGAGCCCTCCGTAGTCGCAGTTGAAAAGAAAAGCGAAAAAGTGCTGGCCGTCGGTACCGAGGCGAAGAAAATGCTCGGCCGCACGCCCGGGAATATTGTCGCCGTTCGGCCGATGAAGGAAGGCGTGATCGCTGATTTCGAGATGGCCGAGCAAATGTTGAAACATTTCATCCGTAAAGCCCACAATCGCAGCGCGTTTGTGCGGCCACGCATCATTATCGGTGTGCCCTCACGCATTACGCAGGTGGAGCAGCGGGCGGTGCGTGACTCGGCGGAATTGGCCGGGGCCCGAGAAGTCTATCTGATTGAAGAGCCGGTTGCTGCTGCGATTGGGTCCGGATTGCCGATCACGGAGCCGTCCGGCAACATGGTCGTCGATGTGGGAGGCGGGACGACGGACATTGCGGTCATTTCGCTCGGCGGGATCGTGTACAGCGAGTCTGTCAAGGTCGCCGGCGATCGGATGGACGAAGCGATCATGAATTACATCAAGAAGAAGTACAATCTGCTCATCGGCGAACATATGGCGGAACGGATTAAGTTTGAAATCGGGTCCGCCTATCCGTTCGAGGAACGGAAAACCATGATGATCAAGGGTCGGGATTTGATTTCCGGCATTCCCCGCACGTTGGTCATTGATGATGCTGAGATTCGTGAAGCGTTGCAAGAGCCCATCGGAACGATCGTGAATGCGATCAAGATTGCGTTGGAAAACACCCCGCCTGAACTGGCCGGGGATATTATCGATCGCGGGATCGTATTAACCGGAGGCGGGTCGCTCCTGAAGGGGATGGATACCCGGTTCCGCGAAGAAACGAATTTACCGATTATTACGGTCGACGATCCGCTGACTTCCGTGGTGTTGGGAGTCGGCAAGATTCTCGACGAACTGGATCTTCTCCGGAAAGTATCAGTCATGTCTCAAGCGAACAACCTCCGGTAAGGTTCCATCCCTTATGCGGATGGTCAATTTACGCGTATCCTACAACGCTCGGCGTATCGCTCTCGGTCTTGCCGTCATTCTCGTGCTCGGCTTCCTGCTTCTACCCGGCCAACTCCAAAGTGTCTTTCAGCAGGTCGGCAGTCCCCTAGGATGGATTATCAGTTGGCCCCTCCAGGCCGTGGCTGGGATCCATGATCGGATCGCCGATATCTGGGGACGATACGTGGCCCTCCAAGGGGTTGAAGAAGAAAATCAGCAGTTGAAGCGAGAGCTGGATCTGCTCAAGGAACAAAACGGGCAACTGCGAGAAGCCTCGGCGGCGACGGAGCGGCTGTCGGCGTTGCTGGAGTTTAAGAGGCAAGCCCTTCCCACATCCGTAGCCGCCCAAGTGATCGGGCGTGATATCGGTAATTGGTACAAGACGATCATTCTGAACAAGGGGGCATCCGACGGAATTCAATCAGACCAGGGCGTGATTACTCCGGCAGGTGTGGTCGGTCGCATCGTCAAGACTACGGCCTCCACGGCCGTTGTCCTGCTCGTGACCGATCCCAATAACGCGATCGCCGGACTTATCCAACGTACGAGAGATGAGGGAATCGTCGAAGGGACGACGCAGGGACAGGCTCGACTCAAGTACATTCCGCTGTTGTCCAACGCACGGCCTGGTGATCACGTCGTCACGTCAGGACTGGTTGGGGGGTTCCCCCGCGGTAT
This sequence comes from Nitrospirota bacterium, assembly GCA_031425875.1. Taxonomy (GTDB): domain Bacteria; phylum Nitrospirota; class Nitrospiria; order Nitrospirales; family Nitrospiraceae; genus Nitrospira_D. Next base: position 1,806 of record JANPKE010000163.1, on the reverse strand, counting down.
ACCGATCGGCACGATCATACGAATCGATAAAGAAGAGGAAGCGCTGTTCCAATCTGCGGAGCTTTCTCCGGAGGTAGATCCGAATCGGGTCGAGGACGTGTTAGTTATTCGGTCCCTCCCGCTTCCGACCGAAGGGGAGAGACTTGGCGTTCCAAAGCCCAAGTCATGAAAGCGCTTGTTTATTTTACCGTCATCGTTGGTCTTGTGCCGGTTCAGTCTGTTCTCCTCTCGCATCTCAGTGTGTGGGGGGTGAGGCCGGATCTTGGTTTTGTGGCGGTGTGTTTGATCGGTCTCATAGCAGGAGAGCTTGATGGCTTGTTGGTCGGGCTCGCACTTGGATGGGCGATGAGCCTGTTCTCCGCGCAGGACCTGATTTCGAGCGCGATCCTCAAGGGAGCCGTAGGGTATATCGCTGGTCTCGCAGGCCGGCAGGTGGTGTATCTAAGCCCCGTTGTGCTCGTTATGGGGCTGCTCGTTGTCTCGTGTGTGGTCGGGCTGGTTACGCCGCTCGCCCTGATGCTTAGCCCTCAGCAAGATCTGTGGTGGGCTGTCTGGACGGTAGTACTGCCACAAGCCTGCCTTGATGCGGTCATTGGAGGAGCGATCTACTGGCTTATGTGGAGTCGGTTGAATATTGAGCAGGTGATGTCCGAATCTCGAATGTAGGCGTTCAGTATGGCGACAGCGCATTATCCTGAAGCAGAATTTGGCGATCTCCATCGACGGCTCTTCATTCTCCGTGTGGGGCTCTTGCTAGTGGTGGCGCTGCTCGGACTTCGCCTCTGGCATCTTCAAATTCGTGAAGGGCCGTACTATCGAGACCTGTCGGAAAACAATCGTACCAGACTGGTGCTGCTCGAACCGGCACGTGGCCTGATCTATGACCGGCACGGTGTTCTCTTGGCGAATAACGTCCCGAGCTTCAGCCTCTACGTGACGCTGGAAGACGTGAAGGATCGCGAAGCGTTAATTCAGCAGTTGAGCACCTTGCTTGGCTTCGACCCGACCCTCGTTCGAAAAAAAATGACTGCCAGAGGCAGCAAGCTGCTTCCGCGCAAAATCAAAGACCGTATGACCTTGCGCGATGCCATGTTGGTGGAATCCAATCGTCTTAATATGCCTGGGGTTATGATTCAGGTCGAGTCGCAGCGCAATTATCCAGGCGGCGTGACGGCCGCCCATCTTCTGGGCTATGTGGGAGAAATTTCGGCGGATCAATTGGAGAAACCCGAGTTTGTCGATCTCCACCAAGGCAGCATCGTGGGACAATATGGTGTGGAAAAGTCTTATGATCGACACATGCGTGGAATGGCTGGACAAAAGAACGTCGAAGTTGATGCGCTCGGTCATGAGAAGAAAGCCGTGGTTGTCGAGAGACCGCAAGCGGGGAATGACCTCTATCTTACGATCGATGTACGGCTCCAGAAGGTTGCTGAGGATCTACTGGGCGGAGAATACGGTGCCATCGTCGCGCTTGATCCGAACAGCGGTGATATTCTGGCGATGGCCAGCCGTCCCGGCTTCGACCCAAACGTGCTCTCACGGGAATTGACTGCAAAGCAGTGGGTGGAAATCGTGCAGGACGAAGGACGTCCATTGAACAATCGGGCCTCGCAGGGGCAATACCCCCCCGGTTCCATCTTCAAAATTCCCATGGCCGTGGCTGCGTTGGAGACAAAAACTATGTCGCCCTCCAGTACTGTGTTCTGTAATGGGGGATACCAGTTTGGCAAGCGGCTGTATCACGACTGGAAAGCCAGTGGGCATGGGTACGTCGATCTGCACGCTGCATTAGTCCATTCCTGT
>JANPKE010000162.1:0-13859 GCA_031425875.1 Nitrospirota bacterium | reverse complement strand
GATTCGATCATCAAGGAATTTGATCGACAGAATCCATAGACGGTAGCTCTATTCAGGATAGAGAGGAGGCAGAGCCCATGGCATTGGTCGAGCAGGCTGAGATTCAGGCGTTACTTCCCCACCGATATCCGTTCCTCCTGGTGGATCGAGTCAAAGAGTTTGAACCGCTTCAACGGATCGTCGGCATCAAAAACGTGACGATCAATGAGCCGTTTTTTCAAGGACATTTTCCAGGACGCCCCGTGATGCCGGGGGTGCTGATTATTGAAGCCATGGCTCAGGTGGGCGGCGTGCTGGTCTTCAAGTCGGGAGGAACGGTTGGAAAAACCATTATGTATCTGACGGGTATTGAGGATGCCAAATTCAGGCGACCCGTGGTCCCAGGCGATCAGCTGCGTCTTGAAATCGAAGTCCTGAAGAAGCGTCCGCCATTCTGGAAAATGCAAGGGAAGGCATATGTAGACAATGAAATGGTCTGTGAAGCCGTGATGACGGCGATGGTGATGGACGAGAAGGCGGACACGAAATAAGCGGTTTGATGAGTGCTCGATTCCTAAAGCGTACGGTCGGCGTGTGGGCCAGGCAGTGATCCGGCAGGTGACTAATGGCCGGTGAGGCTTGACGCGAGTAAAGGGGGCATGCGTGAAGATACATCCAACAGCGATCATTCATCCCAAGGCGAGCCTCGATCATGACGTAGAAATTGGGCCGTTCTGCGTAGTGGGAGAGCACGTCGTGATCGGAAAGGGGAGCCGACTTCTTTCCCATGCGATTATCGATGGGTGGACGGAAATCGGGGAGCGGAATGAAGTGCATCCGTTTGCTTCGATCGGAGGGCCTCCACAGCACCTTGGCTATAAAGGGGAACCGACCAAAGTCGTCATCGGCCATGACAACATCATCCGCGAATATGTCACGATCAATCGGGGAACTACCCAGGGAGGGGGCGTGACCTCTCTTGGATCCAAGGGCATTCTGATGGCCTACGTGCATGTGGCGCATGATTGCCGGCTCGGCGACCATATTATTATGGCGAATGCGGCAAGTCTGGCGGGACATATTACTATCGGTGATCATGCGGTTATCGGAGGCTTGACGGGTGTTCTTCAGTTTGTGCGTATCGGAGACTATGTGATGGTCGGAGGGTGTTGTGCGATCGGCCAGGATATCCCTCCGTTTGCATTTGCAGCCGGCGGGTATCGCGCACATCTGTACGGCCTCAATTCAGTCGGTTTGCAACGGCATGGTTTCTCGGTGGACCGGATCGCCTTGTTGAAGAAGGCATTTGACTTGCTGTTCCGATCGGGCCATCGGACAGCGGAGGCGATTCGATTGGCCAAAAAAGAGTTTAAGGGACAGGCCGATGTGGCCAAGATTCTCACGTTTATGGAGGGAACCAAACGTGGCATCTCAAGGGCTCTTAGCCCTGACCTAGAGCGCGAGTTCGATCAACCGGTGTGAACTCTCAGCCACTATGACCCTGGCCATGCCTATAGCGGACGGTCGAATCGGGGTGATCGCCGGGAACGGACGATTTCCGATCATCTTTGCGGATAACGCTCGCAAGATGGGTCTTCAAGTTTATGCGGTGGCTCATGAGGGGGAAACCGAACCGGAGCTCGAACAGCATGTCGATCGGATCCATTGGGTCAAGATCGGCCAGCTCAACAAGTTGATCAACGCGTTCAAGGCCGACGGCGTCCGGAATGTGGTCATGCTGGGGGGCATCAAGAAAACGCATGTCTACAGCCATGCCCGTCCTGATTTTCGCGTACTCGCGCTCGCCACGAAATTGGCCCTCTGGAAGGATGACGATATTCTACGCGCACTTGCTGCAGAACTTGAGAAGGATGGCATCACCATTTGTGAGTCGACGTTCGGTCTGGAAGGGATCTTGGTTGAGGAAGGGACGCTTACGTCGCGTCAACCAACTAAGAAGGAGTGGGTGGACATCCGTTATGGCTGGGACGTGGCTAAAGAGACGGGGCGCCTCGACATCGGCCAATGCGTCGTGATCAAAGACCGCGTCGTTGTGGCGGTTGAAGCGGTCGAAGGGACCGATGAAGCGATCAAGCGTGGCGGCGAACTGGCCAAAGATGGTGCGGTCGTGGTGAAGCGGAGCAAACCGCAGCAGGATCTCCGGTTTGACCTGCCGGCCGTGGGTCCCAGGACGATCGAGGTCATGCAATCCGTCAAGGCGTCGGTGCTGGCCGTTGAGGCCGGTCGATCCGTGATGCTGGATCGAGAATCGCTTCTCCGCACTGCGGAGGAAGCCGGCATCGCAGTCGTTGGCCTCGCTCGCGAAGAGGAGCCGAGCCCGGCCACCTGACTCAACAAAGAATTTTTGGAATCTGACGATCTGTTGATCGATTGATTTCAGAAACTCAACAAATCAATCGATCAACAGATTCCCCAATGCAGTCCAAGAGGTGTATGGTCAAGCTCCGTGCCGGTGTCATCGGGGTCGGGCATCTGGGTCAACACCATGCACGCCTCTATGCCTCATTGCCAGATTCGACGCTGGTCGGCGTGATCGACCAAGACCAGGGGCGAGCCTCTGTCATTGCCCAGAAGCATGGCGCACAGGTATTCAGTGATCTGCCAGATTTCTTGAAGCAGGTTGAGGTCGTCAGTATCGCCGTCCCCACATCCAGTCACTATTCCGTGACCAAAGCCTGTCTTGAAGCCGGGAAACATGTGCTGGTGGAGAAACCGATCGCCGTTCTGCCGGTTGAGGCACGGGAGCTGGTGGGGTTGGCAATACGCAATCGATGTACGTTGCAAGTGGGACATAGTGAGCGTTTCAATCCTATTCTGGAGGTAATGCGGCCACACATTCGGAAACCGGTGTTGTTCGAGTGCCATCGATTGGGGACCTACAGCGGGCGTGGCACCGACGTTGATGTCGTCCTGGATTTGATGATTCATGACCTTGATTTGGTGCTGTCCTTTGATCCAGGCCCCGTCGAGGATGTGCGGGCCGCTGGAGTGACGGTGCTCTCGTCTACCAGTGATGTGTCTACTGCACGTGTTCAGTTTAGGAGTGGGTGTGTCGTCAACCTTACCGCAAGTCGAATCTCCCCAAAGGCAATGCGACAATGGCATGTATTCCAAGGCGATGGGTGTATGTCGATCGATTTCCAGTCCCGCCAGGGCGTGATCGGACGCCGATCGGTTGAGCCTGGTGGGAAGCCGAAGGTGGCAGTTGAAGAGGTACAAGCCGGAGACGGTGAACCTCTGAAACGACAGCTGGAATCGTTTCTCCATGCGATTCGTTCGGAATCTCGCCCAGTCGTGTCTGGCGAGGATGGGGTCGCTGCTCTGGAGCTGGCCCATCGCGTGCTGTCGGCGATGGAAACGTCTTTATATCAGCAGACATGAGACCATCTCCACGGATCAACCGTCACGTGCCTTCTCAGCCGCGTGCATCGAATCGCAGTCACTGTCTGTGCTCCAATAAATCGTCATGGCGCGTATTCTGATCATTACTGGTGAAGCCTCCGGCGACCTCCACGGAGCCAATCTGGCCAAGGCGCTCAGAGCCAAGGACCCTCAGGTCTCGTTGGTCGGGATCGGAGGGGCCGCGATGGAGGCAGCCGGCGTGCAATTGGTCTGCAAGATGGGGCAGTTCGACGTGATGGGGATGGTGGGCCCCTTGGTGTTGGTGGCGATCATGCGACGGTTTTTCTTCATGCGACGGTTGTTTCGGTCCGAACCATGGGATGCGGTCATCTTTGTCGACAACCCCGGATTAAACTTACGGTACGCCTATTTTGCCAAGGGCGCTGGGTTGCGCGTGTTCTATTATGTTGCGCCGCAGATTTGGGCCTGGGGGGCCTGGCGGATGTACTGGATCAAGAAACGAGTCGATCAGGTCTTGGTCATTCTGCCTTTTGAAAAGCCTCTCTATGACAACGCAGGTATGCGCTGCACATTTGTCGGCCATCCCATCTTGGATGCAGTCGACGGATCCTACGATCGGACGGCGCTGCGCAGCAGATTTGGGTTCACTCAAGATGAGCGGGTGATTGGCTTGTTGCCGGGGAGTCGCGCGCATGAGGTACAGGCTCTGTTGCCGATGCTGATCAAGGCCGCAGAGCAATTGGCTCACCGGGCGCCAAAAACGAAGTTTATCTTGGCGCAGGCTTCCACAATTCAGGATAATCTGCTGCAGCCACTCTTGCGGCAAAGTTCGGTTCCTGTCACCCTGGTCAAAGAACAAGCCAGTGAAGTGATGGCCGTATCCGATGTGGTGCTGGTGGCGTCGGGGACAGCCACGCTGCAAGCAGCCGTCGTGGGCACTCCTATGGTGTTGATCTATAGGACATCGGGATTGGAATTTTGGATCGCGAGTTTCTTTCTCCGGGTCAAATGGATTGGACTGGTGAATTTGGTGGCAGGTCGATCCGTCGTGCCGGAGTTGTTGCAGGATGAGGCTACTGGTCAGCGGCTTTACGAGGAGGCGCTGCGGATCTTGGAAGATCCCGCAGCCTATGCGGAAATGAAGCGGAGCTTGGCACAGGTACGAGACGCGTTAGGTGAACCAGGCGCATCCGTCCGAGCGGCAGAGGTGGTGTTGGCGGCATGTCAGGCGTAGAACGATTCAAGCGGCTCATGGGTTATGTGAAACCGTATCGTCTGCGGTTCATTGCGGCCTTCGTTTGCTCAGGGATGGTGGCAATCCTCAGCGGGGTATATGCCTGGCTTGCTCGGCCGGTTCTGGACGGTATCTTTATCGACAAAAACGAACAGTTGTTGTTGGTGCTGCCACTGGCGATTTTAGGAGTGGCCGTATTGAAAGCCCTGTTCAGCTATGGAGTGGGCTATTTAATGGCCTATGTCGGCAATCGGGTGGTGGCCGATATCCGACAGGAATTGTTTGAACGGCTCATGCGACTCTCAATCGGGTTTCACGATGTGAATACGTCGGGTCGTCTGGTCTCTCGAGTCGTGAACGATGTGGGGCTGATGGCCAACGCCGCCTCGAGCGTCGTGAAGGATATCTTTCAAAACGGCCTGACTTTTGTGGCCATGGTCGGTGTCATCCTCTATCAGAATTGGAGATTGGCGGGTCTGTCTCTGATTGTGATCCCGCTTTCGGCGCTCACCATGGTACGGGTCGGACAGAAGTTGAAACGGTTGGCTGCTAGCGGACAAGAGCAAATGGGTGACATGTCCTCAACGCTCCAAGAAACATTTTCCGGTATCAGAATGGTGAAGGCATTTGGGCGAGAGGATGCAGAGGCTGTGCGATTCAGCGAGCGGAACCGCAAGGTGCTGTCGACCACCTTGAAAAGTAATCAAGTCTGGTCGATCGGCCACTCGCAGATGGAAGTTATCGGGGTGATCGGTGTTGCGACCATTATCTGGTACGGAGGCTATTTGGTCATCCACGAGATGATGACTCCGGGTGCATTTTTCTCCTTCCTGGCCGCGATGTTTATGGCCTATACGCCAATCAAAAAACTCTCTGGGGCCAACAATCTGATACAACAGGCGCTGGCGGCCGCTGATCGGGTGTTTGATGTATTAGATTTAGAAACTGAGCAGTCTCAGAATCGCGGTACGGTCTCGCTGTCGGGGATCCATCGGGCCATTGAGTTCCAGGGCGTTTCCCTGCGGTATGAGAATCAATCGATTCCAGCTCTTGCCGATATCGATCTCTCGATTAAGCCTGGCGAAGTTGTGGCGCTTGTGGGCAGCAGCGGAAGCGGAAAGACCACATTAGTCAGTTTGCTGCCGCGTTTCTATGAACCGACGGCGGGAAGCATTGTGCTGGACGGCATCCCCTTGACGTCGTATGAGTTGCAATCGCTCCGAGGTCATATCGGGATTGTCTCGCAAGAAATTTTCCTATTTGATGATACCGTTCGGAGCAATATTGCGTTTGGAAGGTCCGATGCCAATCCGTTCGATGTGGAACAAGCAGCCAAGTTAGCGTATGCCCACGACTTTATTCTTCGCTTGCCGAAAGGGTACGAGACGATCATTGGAGAGCGTGGAGTCAAGCTGTCGGGCGGTGAGCGGCAACGATTGGCGATTGCCCGAGCCATTCTTCGTGATCCACCGCTTCTGATCCTTGACGAAGCGACATCGGCACTCGATACCGAGTCTGAACGGATCGTACAGTTGGCCTTGGCCAATTTGATGAAGAATCGAACGACGTTGGTGGTCGCTCATCGGCTCTCGACCATTCAAAATGCCGATCGAATCATCGTCTTGGATCGAGGGACCATTGTTGAAATGGGCTCTCATGATGAACTGCTTCGGCAGGGAGGTGTCTATCGCCGTCTGCATGCCATGCAGTTCCAGGATGTGACCAGTGTCTGACTTCACTAAAGCGTGTAGCCGTTGGGCCAAAGTGTCGCTGCTGCCGCCGGTCGCCGCCGCCGTTATCCGGTGCATTGCGCGCTCCATGCGCTATGAAACGCGTGGGCATGAAGAGGTTGATGCGTTGTATCGAGATGGACGCCACATCATTCTTGCCTTCTGGCACGCGCAACAGTTGATGATGCTGTTCGGCTATCGAGGCGCTGGTTCGCATGTGCTGATCAGTCAACATGGTGACGGGGAAATCATTGCGCGGATCATTGCGCGGTTCGGGCATGGGGCAGTTCGTGGGTCGAGCACGCGTGGGGGGGCCGGCGCACTACGCGCTCTGATCAGGGTGGGGCGATCCGGGCGGGATGTTGCGGTCACGCCAGACGGACCAAAGGGGCCGCGGCAGGTGGCGAAGCTGGGCGTGATCCAGTTGGCCAAGGCGACTGGGTTCCCGGTTGTGCCGTTTGTCTTTGCCTGCTCAAAAAAAAACTCTTTGCGAGCTGGGATCGCTACATGGTCCCGTACCCGTTTTCCCGAGGGCTATTTCTCTACGGCAATCCGCTCTGGGTCTCGCGCGAAGCCGATGACGTCTTGCTTGAAGCGACTCGGCTGGAACTCGAAACGGTCCTCAACCGACTGACGCAGCAGGCGGAACAAGATGTCATGCGTTAATCGTCACGTGCCGTCCCCGAGGCGAATGTTTCAGGTCGCGCAACGTGTGACGCTGGTCAAATGACGGTCAGCGGTGTTTCCATGTGGAAGCTTCTCTATAACATCGGCCTTCTTCTCGCTGCCCCTGTGATCGTGGGTATCCTCCTCGCCAAGCCACGTTGCCGACCTGGGTTTTTCCAGCGGATGGGTTGGCAGAGCCACTTTCCCAACGGCGGTGGATCGCCTCAGCCTCTTATTTGGGTGCATGCGGTGTCGCTCGGTGAAGTGGTGGCGGCAGCACCGCTCGTGAAGGCACTACACGCGCGCCATCCAGAGTGTCGCTATATCGTGACGACGGTCACTGAGACCGGACGTGAGGCGGTCGAAGAACGGTTAGGGGGCATCGCCGAACATCAATACGCTCCACTCGATTTTTCCTGGGCCGTGGCTGGCATGGTCCGACGTCTGCAGCCAGTGCTGTATGTGTTCGTTGAGACCGAACTGTGGCCGAACCTCCTGTGGACGTTACGAAAACAGGGTGTACCCTCTGTCTTGGTGAATGGGCGCTTGTCTTCCCGGTCGTTTCGCCGTCAGGATCTACTCTGGATCCGCTCCTTCTATCGGTCTGTGCTTCAAGATCTGACGCTCTGTTTAATGCAATCTGAGAGAGATCGACAGCGTATTGTTGCGCTGGGGGCTGAGCCGTCGCGAGCTCATGTGACCGGTAATATCAAGTTTGATCAGCCCCTGCCGGAAGTTCGCTTAGACGAGTCGCTCCGTCAGAGCTTCGGGCTCGATGAGCATGAACAATTGATACTCGCGGGTAGCACGCACGCTGGAGAAGAGGAACTGCTGGTTTCGGCCTACCGACATATCGTGAAGACCTATCCCACAACCGTATTGATGTTGGCGCCGCGCCATATCGAGCGAGCGGATCGAGTCGAAGCCGTGCTGCGAGAAGCCGGATTTGCCGTGCAGCGGAGGAGTCGGATTCAGGAGAAGCATTCTGGCCCGCGCGTGATTATTTTGGATACCAGAGGAGAGTTGTCTCGCGCATATCGGGACGCTGTCGTGGCATTCGTCGGTGGAACTCTGGTTCCCGTGGGGGGGCACAACTTGTTGGAACCGGCTGTGTGGGGTACCCCCGTCATGTTTGGGCCCTATACGGACCATTGCGCCGAGGTCGCGGCACTGTTATCAGAGGCTGGAGGAGGTCGCCGTGTGATGGGAGTGGAGGACCTCGTGACCTCTCTTGAAGAATGGCTCGGTCAGCCTGAAGCTCGATATCGGGTGGGGCAGGTTGCAAGACAGGTGGTGTTGGACAATCAAGGCGCGCTCACACGGAGTCTGGAATTCATTGAAACCTGCCTCCGTGCAGCTCCGTCGTATTCCGACTCGTGTGTGGCAACGGGGCCGGGACCTCTTATGGCCAAACACTGACATGGCTTTCTTGCATCCTGGACAACCGGTCCGCAAAGGGCTGTACTGGGTTGCCGGGTTGTACGGCCTCATTATCCGATTTCGGCTGTGGTGTTATCGGAACGGTTGGCTTACGACCACACGGCTGCCCTGCCGGGTGGTGAGCGTAGGCAATCTCACGGTGGGAGGGACGGGAAAAACTCCCGTCGTCATTCTCCTGACGGAATGGCTGGTGGCCAAGGGGAAACGGGTGGCGATCCTGAGCCGCGGGTACAAACGGACGAGCACGGTGCCCTATCTATTGGTGTCCGATGGATCACGAATGTTGGCCGGTCCATCGGAGGCCGGGGATGAGCCCTTTCTCATGGCGCAGCGTTGCCCACGTGCCATTGTCGCCGTGGGGTCTGATCGAGTTGCGCTTGGCCGGTGGGTGTTGGAACGGTATCCCGTCGACTACATTGTGCTTGATGATGGCTTTCAGCATCGAGCCCTTCACCGCGATGTCGATCTGGTGTTGCTGGATGCCACCGATGCGGCAGGACTGGATGCGCTGCTTCCATCCGGACGGCTACGGGAACCCTTAGAGGAGCTGGATCGAGCGAGTGCAGTGATGATTACTCGAGCCGATTCACGTCAGGATGTGGAAGCGATTCATAGCCGATTGCGAGCGGTTGTCCGCCCATCTGAGGATGCCATTGAAGTCGTGTTTCGACCGGAGTCCTTTATGGCGGTTGTTTCGAGGGGGCAACAATCGGTTGGCTGGGGCCGTAAGAAAAAGGCGTGGCTGGTGAGCGGGATCGGGAATAGCCACTCGTTCCGCCGATCAGCCGAATCTATTGGAGTAGAGATCCTGGGTGAGACCGCCTTTGAAGATCATCATCGCTACAGTGACGATGAGATCAGACAGATCCGTGCCACTGTGCAGGCCAATGGGAGCGAAATGGTCCTGACGACTGAGAAGGATGGTGGAAAACTGTCCCCCTTCCTTCAGCCCAGCGACCCCTGGTGGATGCTTCGCCTTGGGACTGAAGTCGTGCGCGGAGAAGAGCGGCTGTATGGATTGCTCGATGGGTTGTTAACCGATGAGACCGAACAGGTAGGAGTTCGTGCGTAGAGATCTGCCCCGGAACATCTTGGTGCGGGCGCCGAATTGGATCGGCGATGCCGTGATGTGTGAGCCGGCTATTCGCGGGCTGCGGTCACTGTTCCCGGAAGCGGAGATAACGGTGCTTGCCAACCGGGCCGTCGTGGAGCTTTTCAGTGCCGCTCCAGAGCTGAGTCGAGTCGTGGTGTACGATGACAAGGGGCCTCATGCAGGGCTTTCTGGAAAATGGTCGCTTGCGGGTACGTTGCGGCGGCATGGCTTTGATCTGGCAGTGCTCTTTCAGAACGCCTTCGAGGCGGCATTTCTCGCGTGGCTTGCGGGTATTCCGCAGCGATATGGCTATGCAACTGATGGACGAGTCTTTTTTCTGACCACGCCTGTTGCCGTGCCGAGTCGTAGGGTCCATCAAGTCGAGTACTATTGGAACCTGTTGAAGCCCTTAGGGCTGTCTGGCGGGGCGTCGTTGCCGACGCTGGTTGTGACAGCAGACGAGAGTCGTCAGTTGGATATCAGGCTCGCTGGGGCCGGTGTCGGCTTGTCAGATATCGTGATTGGCATCAATCCAGGGTCGACCTACGGAAGTGCAAAGCGTTGGTTGCCTGAGCGATTTGCTGAAGTCGCGCAGCGACTTGCGGAACGAATAGGGCAGGACGAGAGTGCACAAGTGGTCGTGGTCATTCTGGGGGCAAGGGGAGAGGAGTCCTTGGGAAAGGACATCGCCGCTCGAATCAATGGGCGATCGGTGGTGCTGTCGGGTGGCACGACCATTCGTGAGTTGATGGCGGTGGTCAAGCGATGTCGCCTACTCATTACCAACGATACAGGGCCGATGCATATCGCCGCTGCGTGTGGTGTGCCGGTCGTGGCGGTGTTTGGTCCTACGGATTCACATACCACCGCACCCTATGGGCAAGAGCGATCGATTGTGCGGGAAGCCGTCGACTGTGCGCCCTGCCTCCTCAGGGAATGCCCGATCGATCACCGCTGCATGACGCGCATCCCCGTTGACCGGGTGTACGACGCGGCGGTGCAACAGCTGAATGGTCTGTCTCGTCCATCTGGTCTATCTCGTCTATTGAGTCCAGACAACACAGACCAGACGAAGATTCTGTCCGGCTACACCATCTTTCTCGACCGAGACGGAACGCTCAATCCCGATCCCGGCTATATCAAGTCTCCCGATCAGTTTGAGTTGTTTCCCGGGGTGTCCGAGGCGCTCGCGCGTCTGAAGCGGGCTGGTGCCCGATTGATCGTCGTCACCAATCAATCGGGAATCGCGCGAGGATTCTTGTCGCGCAAGGATCTTGATGCCGTGCACATGAAACTGAAGCGTCTCCTCGATGGCGCGGGTGTGACACTCGACGCGATCTACTTCTGTCCTCACCATCCTGACGACGGGTGCGAGTGTCGAAAGCCGAACCGTGGGATGATTGACCAGGCGGTGCGAGAGTGCGGGGTGAATCTCGATCGTTCCTATCTGATCGGCGATCATCTGCGTGATATCGAATTGGCGAAGCGGGTCGGGGCGCGCAGTGTCTTAGTGACGACGGGAGTCGTTTCCCCGCAGGACGCAGAAAAACTAAATACCTCAGGGACAGCTGCGGATCGGATTGTATCCTCGCTGGCGGAGGCTGCAGACTGGCTGTTGTCTGATGCAAGCAGGTTGTCCGGACAGATCCGTGAGCGGCAGGTCGCACATCCGTGAATATCTGTTGGAGTGGAGCGGCTGTGTTCGGCCCGATCTTGTGTTGGGTGGAGAGCCGGCGTAAGTTATAGACGCGCCCGACGTGCAAATGAGTCGGCTATGTTGCTCAGTGAGAGGGGTAGATGGTACCGAACCAGGTCGTAAACGCGTGTTCCATTCCGTGTAATCTCTGTGGTGGTACCGAGGTGTCGATCCTTTCGGACAGAAGTCGAAGCGGGAAGCCGCTGCGGACCGTCATTTGTCAGGCATGTGGGCTCGTATGGTCGGATCCACGCCCCCATGATGCCAGGCAGTTTTACGAGGAGGAGTACCGCCTTTCCTATAAAGACACCTACAGTCCGAGACCAAAACATGTCTTGCGGGCCGGGAAGGTGGCCTTGTCGCGATTCGAGAAGATCGAGTCGTTGCTGTCGAGTCGGAAAGCCATTCTCGATGTCGGCACGGGCGGAGGAGAGTTTGCCTATCTCCTGCAATCGTTGGGACATGGCGTGAGCGGGATTGAACCGAATAGAGGGTATGCGGACTATTCTATACGGGAATATAGGCTCACGGTTCAGGTCGGGTTTGCGCAAGACGCGACGTTTGGACTCGAATCGTTCGATGTGGTGACGATTTGGCACGTACTCGAACATACAGAAGATCCGGGTTCCATTTTGGCACTGCTCCGATCCTGGCTGAAACCGGACGGCACGCTTGTGGTGGAAGTGCCGAATGTCGAGGCGACGTGCCAGGCTCCGCACAGCACGTTCCATGAAGCCCATCTCTATAACTTTAATGTGGTGTCATTGCGCAGGCTGGCCAGGAAACACGGGTTGTACGAGGCCAAGCATCTGATCTCTCGCGATGGTGGAAACATTACGATGTTTCTGTCCCGCATGGAGCCGCTGGTCCAAGATCGGTACGCTGCAACTATTCCGGGCAACTGTGAGTGGATCTCGAGGATCGTGCATCAGCATAGCAATGTGCGACGCCACTTGACGCCTGTGCCGTACCTGCGGGCTTGGCAGCGCCTCTACCGATCATTGAAAGAGAGGCGTGAAACGGCGGACGCAAAGAGCGGTCAGGCATTGCTCGACACCCTCTATTCGCCTCAGTTTCGCTCCCATTCTGTGGGACGTGGATGACAGATTCGGACGATGCAAGGATCATCACGCGTGGTCTTGCTTCATTTCTCGGTATTGACGCGCAGGGTTCGCTGGAAGGTCCCCCGGTGTCATCTATTAACCCTCTCGATAGTCGCTTCTCATCGGTGTTGAACAATGCCCGGATCCTGTTGATCAAGCCTAGCTCTCTCGGCGATATCGTGCATGCGTTGCCAGTCGTCTCGGCGATCAAAGCACAATGGCCGGGATCGCATCTGACCTGGGTGGTGAAGCGCCAGTGGGCTGCCCTTGTTGAACGGGCGGAAGGAATCGACCGTGTCTGGCCGCTTGACATGACGGTGAGCAGTTGGATCAGGGAAGGCCTGGCACTGCGCGCACAGCGGTTCGATCTCGCCATCGATTTGCAAGGGCTGTTTCGCAGTGGCGTTTTGACGTGGCTCAGCGGTGCCCCGACGCGTATTGGCTTCGCGAATGGAAGGGAAGGAAGTCCGTGGTTCTACTCCGACCGTGTCCCGGTTATCGATCCCGATATCCATGCCGTTGACCGATATCTTTCGGTTGCTGCGGCGTTAGGAGCGTCTCCGCCGGACAAGCCGCGATTTGGATTCAAGTTGCTGGAGGAAGATATGGCAGCCGTTCGGGAAATTGCTGAGCGAAGAGGCTTCTCGGTAGACAGGCCATGGATCGCCATGAATATTGGGGCGCGGTGGCCAACAAAACGCTGGCCGCTCGAGTCCTTTGCTGCCGTTGTAGATCAGCTGTACGAGGCACGCCGTGATCCGTTCGTGATGATAGGCGGCTCCGAAGAGCGTGCAGTTACGAAGAAGTTGAAAGCCTTGACGAAGTCTCCGTTCATCGACCTGTGCGGTGATATCCCATTGGGGTGCTTGCCGGCACTCCTTTCGACCTCGACCGCCATGATCACAAATGATTCCGGACCCATGCATATCGCGGCGGCGCTTGGGATTCCGGTGATTGCGATGTTTGGACCGACCAGTGCGGCGCGGACCGGTCCGTATGGGACAGGCCATCATGTACTGTCGGGTCAGGTGTCCTGTAGCCCCTGCTTCAGTCGTGTGTGCCGGCATAATCCAGAAATGGAATGTCTTCATGTCGTCACGCCGGCCCACGTGGTCCAGGTTGCGCAGCTGATGTTGACGGCTCACGTACCATGTCGATGAATGTCCTGATCGTTCGCCCGGATGGCATCGGCGACGTCTTACTCTCTCTTCCCGTGGCAACCCAACTCAGGCGGCTTCTGCCCGGGGTTAGGATCGGGTTTCTCACCAGCCCTACCGTCGCGCCCCTTCTTGATCGGCATCCCGACGTGGACTATGTGCGGACAATTCGCTTTACAGATCCATGGAAGGAACTCCGTCACGCCTTCTCGCAGGAAGTTGAGGCAGCAATTTTCTTGAAGCCGTTTCGCCGTCTGATGTGGGCCGCATGGATGGCCGGTGTTCCGATTCGATTGGCCACTGGCTATCGTTGGTATAGCCTGCTAGCCAATCGCCATGTCTATGAACATCGCAGTGAGTTTTCCAAGCATGAATCG
>JANPKE010000161.1:0-2378 GCA_031425875.1 Nitrospirota bacterium | reverse complement strand
AGTGTCCGTGGCCGGTCCTCCTCCTTCGGGCCGGATGAAAACCAAGCCTGTGCTCAGTTTACACACCTACCTAATCCCCTCTTTGTGGCCAGGCTCCGCCTACGATCTGGCTGCGGCGTCCGTCGGGACGTCTGCTATCTTTACAACACCAGGTCGTTACACCCGGGCCGAAGTGGGGATTGAGATGGACGCCTTACTTACAATCTTAAAAAATCCTTGGAACGGCAATGTCCCACTGCTTACCTCGGCTATGGTGCTGAGCGCAATTGCCGTGTGTTACTGGCACCGCTTCGATAGGCGAATCCTCCTCATCCTCAGCGTCTTACTGTATGCCCGTTACTTGGCTTGGCGTGGGTTTGAGACATTACCAACGAACGGAGGGGCACACCTTGTTTTCGGCTGGGTCGTCTACATGGCGGAGCTTTACGCCTTTATACAAGTGCTCCTTTTTGTGTATCACGTGTGGAATCCGCTCGAGCGACGCTCACCTCCGCTCTCGCGCTATCCGTCCGTGGACGTCTTCGTGACAGTGGTCAATGAACCCCTTCACATCCTTCGTAGGACCTTGATCGGCTGCCTCCAGCAAAGCTATGCACAGGATCGATTTCATGTTTACGTGCTGGATGACGGAAAACGCGAAGAGGTCCGCACGCTAGCCGCTCGCTTAGGGTGCCGCTATCTTTCTCGGGCCGACCGGGCCCATGCGAAGGCGGGCAATCTTAATCATGCCTTGCAAAGAACGTCGGGGGAACTGATCGCCATCTTTGACGTCGATCACGTGCCGACACGGACGTTTCTCCACGAAACGGTCGGGTTTTTTGACGACGATCGCGTCGCCTTTGTTCAAACCCCCCATCATTTCTATAATCCGGACATCTTTCAGAAGAACCTACGATTGGAATGCGCCTTGACCAATGAGCAAACGCTGTTCTATCGCGTCCTTCAAGGAGGCCGTGACCGGCATAATAGCGCCTTCTTTGCTGGCAGTTGCGGCCTCTTTCGTCGAAGGCCATTAGAGGAGATCGGCGGATTCCGTACCGAAACGGTGACAGAAGATATTCATACAAGCATGGCGTTGCATGCACGAGGCTATCGCTCTTGCTACCTGAATAAAGTCTTAGCCGTCGGACTTTCTCCAGAAAGCTTTGACAGCTTCATCAAGCAGCGCATCCGCTGGGCGATGGGGCATATCCAAATACTTTTCCGAACCAATCCGTTGCTCGTACGCGGCCTTAGCGTCCCCCAACGCATGGGATATCTGGCCTCGATCTGGTACTTCCTCCATGGCGTGCCTCGTCTGATTGCATTGGTGGCCCCCTTGTTCGCTCTACTACTAGGGCTCAGTCCGTTGACTGCCGATGTCTGGACATTCACGCATTATTTTGGCGCCTATTATGTCGCCACGCTCGTCATGTTGAAGGTAGTCGGGCAAGGCACCCGCAATGCTTTCTGGTCTGACGTCTATGAAACGGCCGGCTGTGTCGCCATTTCCTGGGCCTTGGTGAAAACCGTGCTGCAGCCATGGAAGCGACGAGCGTTCGTGATTACGCCCAAGGGGCGTTATCAGGCGAATCGCGGGATCGCAAAATTTACTTATGTCCTTCCGCATCTGGCACTCTTCGGCCTCCTCATCGCGGGCGTAACGACCGGTCTTCAAGCGTGGGTGACCGGCGTCATCATCCCCGGTCTTGAAATCAGTCTCTTTTGGGCCCTCACGAATCTCACCCTTGTTGGCGTGGCGCTTTGTTCGGCTGCCGAATGGCCTGAATGCAGAAGTACCCATCGCGTGCCCGTTCGAATCTCCTGCACCGTCATCACTCCCCACGCGGAGATCGCGGGGAATGTCATAAACCTCTCGGAAGAGGGCGCGCAGGTGCAAGTCCCTCAATCCATGGTTGACCTCCCCGCCCACGTGCTGGTCGCCCTTACGAACATCGACGGAGACCGCATCACCGTTTCGGCGCAAATCCGCCGACGAGAACAGGTGAACGAGAGCGCCATCATGATGGGTCTTGCATTCAGCCAAGTCGATGAAAAATCCGCTGACGCGATATTGGGCTTGCTGGCGGGCGACGCCGCGATTTGGAACCACCCACAAACTGACCGCGGTATTTGGGAGAGTTTGTGGGCGCTAGTGTCCGTGTTCGGCAAAGTGTGGGCCCGGTCTCGCCGCTCTCAGCGCCGCAATGTCCGAGTGACGGCGTCCACGGTTTGTCAACTCGTGTTCGGCGGACACCGCCTGGATGGCGTGGTCCATGAAATCTCCAGGGGCGGATGTCTGATCAAAACGATGGCGCCCCTCGAGCATGTGGCCGAACGGGGGATCCTCGAGTTCGGGCCAGTGGCCGTACATGTCCGAAAGATATGGGCGATGGACT
>JANPKE010000160.1:0-3789 GCA_031425875.1 Nitrospirota bacterium | reverse complement strand
TCGCTTGCTGGTCTGTGTCGGACTCCTCAGTCTGTTGGGTGGCTGCGCGACCGACAAAGATCTGATGCAAAAATCGCAGGGGCATTATCAAGAGGGTGTCGCGAGCCTCCCTGGAGATCGCCAAAAGGCCTTCGTCTCCTTCCAGAAGTCCGTCCAGTTGAATCCGGCCAATAAGGAGGCACGGTACGCCCTGGGGCATGTGTATGCGCTGCAAGGCAAGTTGTCCTACGCAGAAGAGCAATTCCGGGCGGCGATCAAGGCCGATGAAACCTACTCCGAAGCGCAGACGTATCTGGGGCAAGTGCTGGCCAATCAGGATCGGTGGGACGAGGCGATCCAATCCTACCGGCAGGCGCTGGCCAATCCTCTCTATCCGACACCGGACCTCGCTCGGTTTCATCTCGGCCGCGCACTGGCTCACCAGGGCGATCTTCAGGGCTCGATGGAGGCGTTGGAAGATGCCGTATCTGCGAGTCCTCCGAGTGTCCCACCTGCGATGACTCACCTTGAGCTCGGTCGGGTGTACTATAAAATGGGCTATATGACCAGAGCCCGTGACATTCTCAAGAAAGTAGCAACCTTGGATAAGAGTGGTGGAGAGCTGGCGGCAGCGGCAGCAGACCTCTTGACGCGAGTGAAGTAGGAGACTTATGGAGTCGGTCGGCGAATTTTTCAAGCAAGTCCGAGAGACGAAAGGGTTGACGGTTGACGAGGTGGCATCGAAAACCCGCATTCGCACGGATTTCGTCAAGGCACTCGAGGATGGGAATTTCGCCAAGTTGCCAGATCAAGTCTTTGCGAAGGGGTTTGTCCGTTCCTACGCCCGATCGTTGGGTTTGGATGAGGAAGATGCGATTCATCGCTTTATCCAATCAGCCGGCTCTTTTTACGAGAAGCAGGACGAGCGTGAACGGCTCAAGGTGCGACAGATTGAAGAAGACCGAAAACGCCAGTCCAATAGGAAAGCGGTGACGATTGCGATCAGTATCGCCGTCCTGACGCTAATTTTTCTCCTCAGCCGAGAGCAATCATCGGTTTTTCGGCGTGGGGCGGCTGAGCAAGGTTCGGCGACGAAACGCACGACGCAATCGGCGAAAGAAATTCCGGCCTCAATGGCCCGTGAGCCCGAACGTACCGCCGAGGTTTCGAAACCGACCGAGATGCCTGCCGGATCCCCAAAGACAACAATTGACACCCTGTCGAGACAGGAACCTGTCACATCTGCTAGCGCAGCCTCAAGATCAGAGCCGGAAACGGTTTTGACGGCCTCTCCCGGCAGCGATGGCCCGCTAGCTGGAATAGCGTTGAACGCAACGGAGAGTGTTGTGGACGGCCAGCTGGCATTGGACTTGGAAGCGACGGAGTTGAGCTGGGTCGTTGTGCAGATCGATAACGGGAGTCCTCAGGAGTCGCTGCTCAGGCCCGGCGAAAAAGCCCACTGGAAGGGACAGGACCAATTCATCTTGACCCTTGGGAACGCCGGGGGAGTCAAGGCGGAACTAAATGGAAAACCTCAAAAGCCCTTCGGTCCAAGCGGCAAAGTCGCTCGGGACATCGTATTAAAACGGTAGCCCTGCATCTTACCTCTTTCGTCATTTCTGTATCCAGTCAGTGAAGCACACTCGTGTTATCACTGATATCGATGAGGCATAGAGGGTGTAGGTGAGGCGCAAAGGTGCCACGAATTCGCTAAGAATTGGGAATCAGCTTACAGTGGACCGCATAAATGCTGACATTTCCTGTCTCGTTTTTTTGGTCCATGCTGGCATGATGCTTGATCTTCCTCCAAGTAATTAGAAGCGAACATTGATGACGGAGATAAGGGGGCTGTTTTCTTGACATAAATTCAAGGGCGTTGGTATAGTTCGGACGTTTAACTGGCTCTTGATAATTATAAAGTCGAGTCGGCAGTCTGGGATGTCATTCCAGCTCGGTGGGTCCAACATAAAGGAGGACGTGTAATGGGGTATCTGTCCAAGTTTTTTGGTATCGCAGCAGCAGTGATGTTTCTCTCGGTCTCAGTCGTTGGGGCTGAAGAAAGAGAGCCGTTGAAGCCTCGCGTTCCGCCGGATCAGATGGCCGATGCCAAAGCCGTGAAGAATCCGGTCGCGTCCACTCCCGAGAGTCTTGCCAAAGGCAAGGCGGTTTACGAGGGGAAGGGCACATGCTTCAATTGTCATGGTAAGCTAGGGGACGGTCAGGGGGAAGCTGGGAAGATCCTGAATCCAAGCCCGCGTGATTTCACCAACTGCAAGTTCCATAAGAAGCGGAAAGATGGTGAACTCTTCTGGGTCATTAAGAACGGCAGCCCCGGAACGGGGATGGTGTCCTTGATTCCTGCTGCGATCACGGAAGAAGAAGCCTGGAATGTGATCAACTACGAGCGGAGTTTCTGCAAGGGCGAGTAGTTGCTGAGAGGTTTCTAGTGAGTCGGAAGAAGAAGGGTGGGGAGGCAACTCTCCATCCTTCTTTTATTGTCAGCCGATCCCCTCTGCACGCCAGTCCATCCCGACTCGTTCTTGTTCGTTGGCTAACCCTATAGATTTCATCAACATCTATGAAAATGAGGCGCAGGGGCTTCATTGATCTGATCCCCCCGTTGGGGGGGATGATACAGGAAATCATCGAAGCGGGGGCCTAAAGGGATTGCGTCTCGGATATAAAAAAGGGTAGAGTCCGCCCGTTAGTCTGCATCTCAATACCAACTCACACGAGGTAACATACCACCAAGAGCCGTCGGTTTTTATCAATAGGAGGGCGACTATGGACAGCCTATGGCCGTGGGTGAAGTGCCGAGTAGGAGTGGCAACAGCGACGCTTCTGCTTGCGTCAACGGGAATCATTTCCAGTCCTGCTACTGAGAGGAGTTACGCCGAAGATCCTGCCCCACCGTCAGGCGTCGCGGCAGCGGACGTTGAATACAACGGTCGCATCGCTGTGAATGGAGACTCCGTCACCGTAAAGATTGCCACACCCAACAAGAACGGCGTGATGGTCTTCGACGGCACAGCCGGCCAGCGGATCAATATCGGCTTCAGTGGTGTCACGCTCACACAGTTTCACGTGTCAGTCTATCGGCCGGATGGCTCGGTAATGCCTAGACATATCTCTGCAGTGAGGAACTATTATGCGACGATGGGCGAGCGGGCACGCTCCCCACTGACAACGGTGCATACCTCCATGTCCGCCTACGAGTTTTCAACCGATTCGGCGGCCTCGATTTCTTCCAGCGAGATGAACGGCGCCAGCGTTGATCTTGAGGAATTGCCGGTGACGGGGACCTATACCATTTTCTTCGACCCGGACAGTACGTATACGGGGAGTTTCAAGGTCACGGTGTCAAGCGAACTCAGTGGTAATATTGTCCCTCACGGTTCCGCTGTAACGCCCAATATCAATCGGATCGGACAGAAGGCCCGCTATACATTTTCAGGAGAAAAGGGCCAAACGGTAAGTTTGCAAGTGAGCGAGGTGACCATCCGGAGCGGGTACATCTCTATGGTGAGTCCGGATGGAAGTTTGTTAGGCAAGCCGGTCTCATTTGTCTCTGGGGGTGGTGCGGTGGGTGCTATGATTCCGGGACAAGTTCTTCCGGCGTCTGGAACCTATGCGGTCCTGATCGAATCGGATCTGAGTTACACTGGGAAGCTCAAGCTGGCGTTGTATAACGCGCCGGAATTGACCGGAACCCTGATGGTCAATCAAGGAACGGTGACACCGACCCTGACCGTGCCTGGTCAACGGGCGCGTTATACCTTTGACGGGACGGAGGGGCAATGGGTGAATCTC
>JANPKE010000159.1:0-2782 GCA_031425875.1 Nitrospirota bacterium | reverse complement strand
GCCGAGGAAAGCGGCATCGACGCTGAACCATTTGCCTATCACGCGGAAGGAGCTGAGCAGGTTCGCATTCTGTTGGTTGAAGACAACCCGGTGAACCGAAAAGTCGCCTGCGGCATGCTGGAAACGCTCAACCTTCGAATTGATACGGCTGAGAACGGGCGAGAAGCAGTCGTTGCGGTGGAGAGTGCAGCGTACGCGCTCATCTTCATGGATTGCCAAATGCCTGAAATGGATGGATTGACCACGACACAGTTGATCAGGGAACGTGAGGCGAGCATAGCGCCGCCATCCCCTCTCAACGCTCACCGATCTGTTTGTCATGTGCCAATTGTTGCGCTGACGGCTCACGCGATGCAGGGAGATCGAGAGGTGTGCCTTGCCGCAGGCATGGACGATTACCTAACAAAGCCGTTTACGCTCTCTCAACTTGAGCAGGTGTTGGCTCGTTGGGTGTTCAACAGAAGACCTGTTCGGGTCGAAGTGTGCGGTGATGTCACGAGCGCACCACTGCAGCAGAACCCTGCTAATCCGCAGGAGGTTCCTGCTCTTCAGAAGGGAGAGCCACGCCAGAACACAATCGTTGAACCAACGACGATTGATCAGGCCGCGTTAGCCACCATCCGTGTGCTGCAACGACCAGGTCAACCCGATATCGTCGCCCGCATCGTGACTCAGTACATGGACTCGTCGCCGGAGATCATCGATCGGATACGCCGTGCCGTGTTGTCAAAGGATGCGGTTGAGTTGCGTGCCGCTGCGCATCGCCTGAAATCGAGTAGCGCACAGTTAGGGGCTAGTGCATTGGCTTCCGACTGCCGCGAACTGGAAATGATGGGGGCGAGGGGAGAATTGGAGCGAGCGGATGAGACCGTAAAGAAACTGGAGCGACACTACGCCGACGCCTGTGCTGCCTTCCAAGACGAAATCGGCAAGGGGAGGGCGGCGGCATGATGGACACCGGTCGTCCCACGGTTCTCATCGTCGATGATGATCCCGTCGCACGCTTGCTGGCCCGTGAGGCGCTTGAACAGTCCGGCTGGTCGGTGGAAGAAGCCGAGAATGGTCGACTTGGGCTCGAGGTCTTCATCACGCGACGTCCGGATCTCATCCTTCTAGATATTATGATGCCGGAAATGGATGGGTTTGCGGTCTGTGCTGAGCTGCGCAAATTGCCGGAAGGTATTCACACTCCTGTGCTCATGATGACCGGACTCGAGGACTACCAGTCAATTACCCAAGCCTATGATGCCGGGGCCACTGACTTCATCGTCAAGCCGGTCAATGGTCTCTTGCTAGGGCATCGGGTGCGCTATATGGTGCGGGCCGGTCAGGCCATGCGAGACCTACGAGACAGCCAGGATAAGTTGATGCAGGCTCGTGACGCCGCGCTTGAAGGCACTCGCTTGAAGTCAGAGTTTCTAGCAACCATCAGCCATGAGATTCGTACACCGATGAACGGTATCATCGGGATGGATGAATTGTTGCTTGATACGGAGCTCTCCCCTGAGCAGCGAGACTGCGCTGAAACCATCAAGGAGTCCGCTCAATCGTTGCTGGTAATCGTCAACGACATTTTGGACTTTTCTAAACTCGATGCCGGTCGCGCCACGATGAATCGAGAGGAGTTTGTGCTGAGTCGAGTAGTTGATGACAGCGTGGCGGTGTTCCGAGAGCGGGCACAAGAGAAAGGACTCCACCTTCGCCATGACATCACATCGGCGGTACCGAGGACACTCTGGGGCGATCCGACTCACCTCGGTCGGCTCCTCTCCGTATTGCTCAGTAACGCCGTAAAGTTTACGGAGCGAGGAGAAGTCTGTTTGCAAGTGCAACCGGATTCTCAGTCATCTGGAGACCAGACGGCTGGGCTCCCAGCCGGCATAGGCCGGATCCGCTTTTCAGTGACCGACACGGGGATCGGCATCAGTGAGTCAGACGCTCTCCGATTGTTCCAGCCCTTCGTGCAGGTGGATGGGTCTCATCGGCGCAAGTATGGAGGCACCGGCCTCGGCTTGGCCCTCGCCAAGCAGCTGGTCGAGCTGATGGGGGGAGCGATGGAGTTTGAGAGTATGCCAGGGAAGGGGAGCCGATTCTGGTTTGACCTCCCGCTTACGGGTGCCAGTGCCCCTATGCCGGAGTCAGTCAGACCTCGTGAGGCGCTTGTCTATGTGAAAGAAGTCGTCAGTCAAGCCGTTATTAGAAGAACATTGGAAAAGCTCGGATATCACGTTCATACCCTCGCGAACGTGGAAGATCTAGTAAAGATAGGTCCGCAGGTTGCTCCTATGTTGTTCGTTGTGGAGTGCAATGTACTGGGTCAGGAATCAGTGCGTACGCATGTCCAAAGGTTAAAGGAGCGATTCTCCCGGTTGCGAATTCTAGGGCTGGTGCACGAGTCGCTCAGCAGCGAGATTCCACCGGATCTTCCCTTCTCCATCGATGGACACATCGAAAGATCTTTGACGGTCGAGTCGATCAAATCTTTTGTAGAGCGTTCGGTTCCGAATCACCATTAGGCTAATGATTCGCGGAAGGATGCTCAAAAAGGCTGTCCAGCAAGGCCTCAACGAGCGAAGAGGGCGAGGCGCACGCTTTGGTACGTTGAGCCTCTGAGTGATGGGAGAACGCCGCTGGTAGGCTTTTTCAGCATCCTTCAGTGCTTCTTGTCCTTCTGCATGATCTTGTCGGTCCATGCCAGCAAAATGGCAGACGCTAAGAAGGTCATGTGGATGAAGATCTTCCACTTCAGATGTTCCGGGTTTTCATTGGCGACATCCACGAA
>JANPKE010000158.1:0-15565 GCA_031425875.1 Nitrospirota bacterium | reverse complement strand
GGTTATGTTGTAGTCTTCGCCAAGAAGGTACACGCTAGCAACATTGATCGGATTCTGGACGTAAAATCTGGGACGGATGGCCACACAATACGCGTTGGCCATGTGGATCTCTCAGGTATTGACCTGAAGCCATTCAGAAGGCTCCGGTGAAGGACCTACGGTCTCTTCATTCAACCGTGCACGTTCTTTTCCTCTTCCAACCCTATGGGACTAATCGAGTGGGGCCTGACTGCACGCGTCGTGCGACCACCGCTTCATCGTGGGGGCTCCGCGAGCAAAGGACCTACTCGATTAGTGCCACCCCTCAATCTCCCACCTGGCCTTCCTGAAAGAGCTGATTCATGATCTGATTTCTCTTTTCAGGATCTTGATAGTACTTCATCGCCTTGGTGTAGTTTTCCATCGCGCTCTGGCGTTTCCCTCGGATCGCATAGATTTCGGCGATGCCGTGATAGGCCCGAGCGTCTTCCTCGTTACATTTGAGCGCCCGACTAAAGATATCCGATGCTTCTTGAAGCCGATGCTTGCCTAATGCGAGCCAACCGAGCGCGGAATGGGCAGCGCCAAAGTCTGGATTCGCCTGAAGCGCCTCTTGATAACTTTTTTGTGCTAGATCCAGACGCCCGCGTGTTTCGTAGAGTCCGCCCAGCGCGAAGTGAACTTCGGCGTCCTGTGGATTCAGTTTCAAGGCCGTCTTGTAGGATTGCACCGCCGGTTCCATCTTCCCCTGTTCTGCGAGCGCACAGGCGAGATTGGAGTGTGCGGCCGAATCGTTGGGGGTGAGCCTGACCACCTCCCGATATTCTTTGATCGCCATCTCCAGCCGCCCTTGGTCTTGATAGGCGACTCCGAGATTCATCCGTGCCGGGGCAAAGTCGGGAGCCAGTCGAACCGCCTCGCGATATTCCTTGATCGCCATTTCCGGATGGCCGGCCCGTTCGTGAATCTGGGCTAGAAAGTAGTGCGGATGGGCAGATTGCGGAAGCAATCGAGCGGCCTCCGTGTACGATCGCATGGATTGTTCCGATTGACCTGATTGCGCAAGGAACAAACCCTTGATCAAATGCACGTAGCCGCACTCCATCTGCCTGCCGAGCAGATCGTTCACCCACTCCCCCACCACCGCAATGTCCTGTGCAGCCTCGAGACAGAGGGCATGGGTTTTCCAGGCATCGGCAAACCGACCCTGCACGAGATACACGACGTTGCGGGCGAACAGCGGACGCGGATCCTTCGCTCCATCCGGGTCTCGGCTCCAGGCCATCGAGTCGGCAAACAGGGTGTCCCATGCTCCGGCCGCGATAGCCGTTTCGCATTGTTGCTGATGGGTATTCATGCGCGATGTGAAGATCTTATCGGGTCAGTGCGTCTTCGACATCAGGCGGTGTCGCCTGGATGCCTTCGCCGAGGAAGGGAAATTTCTTGGCCAGCTGCTGCTTCATCTGCCAGGCGACCGTTCGGTACGACCAATGGCCTTTCACACCGGACCGGAGCTTGGCAATATATTCCACCTCGGCATAATCCATCTTAAACAAACAACGCACCTTGAAGCCGAACGGAATGGCATAGAGCGACGCTTCTTGGTCTTTTTTCTTGAGCAGCTCAATGTCGTTGCGCACGGCATCCATCGCCTGCCGATATTCCTGATCCAAGCCAGCGTCGATCAACAGTGGCGGGATCTCATAGCCATGAATGGTCGTGAAGTTCTGCTGCACCTGCTGGCACCGTCGATGGCGATGCATATCCCGCCAGGCACCGATGTCCATGAGAATATCAAAGTTGAATGCGTAGCCACTCCGGAATTCCTTGATGAGTTCATCGTATGGCCCGCGCTGTCTCATGGCTACTTCGATGGTCGCGTGTTTCTCCTTCTCAGACCACTCTTTCACGACCTCGAGTACTTTCCGGTATGGGGCCTGCGACACGCGATAGAGGAGCGTCGCAACGATTTCGTCCAGCGGATGGTGCGGATCAATTAACTCAACCGACTCAACGGTCCCCCAGTTTTCAGGCTGATCGAGCCCTGCCCCGCGCAGGACTTCTTTCGCATGGCGTGCCAAATCGGAGTAGACCGATTCCTGATAGGTATTAGCCGTGGCATGCCGCGCGAGTGTCGGAGCCAATGGATCACTCAGGCCGGCGGTCTGACCGCAGAGCTCGCCCCATAGATTCACTGGCGGACGTTGGCAGGCTTCTTTCAAATCCTCGCCAATCGCCCGCAGTTCCGGTAATTGCGACGACAACAGACGCGTAATCTGTTTTTCCAATGTCCGGATGCTGACGACTTGCCCAACATTCGTCTTGGCCGCAAGAGGAAGCAGGTACCGGGTGACATCAAACGCACGTGCCGCGATCGTCCGCTGATAATCGGCCGGTTTCATGGACTCCGGACGCGGGTCCCGTTCGGAGAGGTACGCGATCAAGGGATCGTGCAGCAATCGATAAATTTCGGACAGACTGCGGAGAATGCCTTCATAGACTGCCTCGGTTTCGCTCCCTCGAATCTGGCCCGGCACAAACCACCGGCTCGCGGCAAAGTTCTGATAGCGGCTCGATTTGGCCTGACCATCCCAGAGCGGCTCGTCCTCCAGGCGAATGGCGGCGAGCTCCGAGATCTCTTCAAAACAGATGATGACGTGGCCGAGGTCGGCGATCGACGCATGACCGTAATCGAAATAAAACTGATCCCAAAACTTTTCCGAGGAATGGCCATGCACCCACCGGATGCTCTGTTCGATGGAGTCCGGCGATCGGCTGTAACGTGCCAACGCGTAGGCGGATTTTTCCGGCGGCATAGGCGCGATGGCCATGACCCGGCGACCTGATTGATCCTGACTCATAAGAAGGTCTTTCACATCGGATTAAACCGTAGGCCGCGCACTATACCTCTCGATTCAGGATGGCGCAAGCTCAAGTCCGTTGACTTGCCTCAGAAGGCGCCGCTATAGTCCGCGCAAATCATGCTGTGTGACGTACCATGGGAGCAGGAGGCGGCTGTTTTTCATGATTAAAGGCATTAAAGGTGTGAAAGATCTGTTACCGGAAGAGACCCCCCGTTGGCGCCTCATCGAAGAAACTGCCAGGCGATGGGCAGGCCGGTATGGATTTCATGAAATTCGTATTCCGATCTTTGAAGTGACGACCTTGTTTGCGCGGAGCATCGGCGCCTCGACGGACATTGTTGAGAAAGAGATGTACACCTTCCCAGATCGCGATGGCACATCTCTCACTCTTCGGCCGGAAGGGACTGCTGGGACTGTCCGAGCCTATATCGAACACAATCGGGCCGCGATCCCCGTTCCTCAGAAGTACTTCTATTTCGGGCCCATGTTTCGTCACGAGCGTCCCCAAGCTGGCCGGCTCAGACAATTTCATCAATTTGGCGTCGAGTCGATTGGTATGGCGGATCCCCGAGCCGATGTCGAGGTCATTGCCCTCCTCTGGAGGATCCTGTCCGACCTTAATCTCCCCAGTCTCACCTTGGAGATTAACAACCTAGGCTATACCGCTGATCGAGACAACTATCGACCTCACCTCGTGACTTACCTTAGACAACAGGAGTCCGGCCTGTGTGCAAATTGCCGGCACCGCATCGACGCCAACCCGCTGCGAGTTCTGGACTGCAAAGTCCCCGAGTGTCGGGCAATTACAGAAACCGCACCCCGCCTAGGCGACTCCCTTTCTGAGGCAGCTCGTTCATACTTCACACAAGTCCTCACTGGTCTCGATGCCATTAAGATACCGTACTCGTTGAATCATCGGCTGGTGCGAGGCCTTGATTACTATAACCTCACCACCTTTGAGGTTACTGCGACCAATTTAGGTGCTCAGAATGCCGTAGGCGCAGGTGGACGCTATGATCAGTTGGTTGAAACTCTCGGAGGGCCGCCCACTCCTGCTGTTGGTTTTGCTATCGGCCTTGAAAGAATGTCTATGTTGTTGCCTGAGTCCACAACAGCAAGAGCACCGGAAGATCTAGCTATCTATGTTGCCGGCTTCGGTAGCCATGGTGCTATGGTAGGTCTTACAGCACTGGAAGAACTTCGTCTTGCTGGACTCCGCGCAGTCTCCGATTTTCGATCCACAACCCTGAAGGCTCACTTACGACAAGCTGACCGTCTTGCGTCTCGCTTCACTCTTATCATCGGGGATGATGAAGTCGTGAAGGGATCGGCTGTTCTTCGCGATATGGAGACTAAGGTACAATATGACGTGAATCTCTCCTCGTTAGGTCCTCAGATTCAGTCTCTCCTTCCAGGCTCCTGAAGCCCGCTTTTTCGGATTGACTTTCCCCTAAAAACCACTTAATCTCAACTGGTGGATATAGTACATAACTATATATAATTCATCATAAATTCCTGTGGATTCAAAGAAGATTGGTTTTCTCCTAGCTCTTCCCCCATCACACACTAGTGCTGAGACTGTGCACGGTCTCGCGCACGCGGCTCTTGATGCTGGCCACGAGGTTTACTTATATCTTATTGATGAAGGTGTGAAGAATATTCACACCGACCGCTACCGAGGTCTCGCTCAAGAAGGGGCCCGCGTTTTTGCCTGCGCCTACGGGTGTCAACAACACCACGTTCCGACCGAAACTATAGACTCTAAAATGTCACTCTGTGGCCTCGTTGTATTGTCCGGAATTATTGAGGCCTGTGATCCGTTTTTATCGTTTTCCTGATTATTTTTTCTCTATGCCAAAAAACGTTGCTGTTGTTATTCAGGAAGATCCTCGAAAAACCCATAGGCCTGTCGAGGCTCTCCGTATTGCACTTGGCCTTTCGGCTGGATCTCACATGACCACTGTTGTTCTCCTTGGTGAGGCTGCCCGTCTCTTAGGAGATGAGACTGACGATATTCTCGATATTGAGATCCTTGAAAAGTATCTTCCTGCAATTAAACAGCTCGAAATTCAATTTATTATCCAACACATACACAATCCTATCGAAGTCCAGGATGATTTTTCCGTGAAACGTGAAAACGACGAAACTATCCGCTCCTTTATACAATCCATGGACTGCACACTCGTGTTTTAAGTCAGGAGCTCCCTTTATGCTGTCAGCCGTCTATGTTGTTCGTTCTCCACTCCATACTCTATCCCAGGCACTCTTGTCCGAGAACAGTTCAGCTGTGGTGCTTTCTTTAGAAGATCCTCTTCTTCCAGGAAAAATATTACGTGTAACGAATACCACGCAATTCACAGAGGGAGAGAAGGTATCGTATCAACAAATACTCGACATACTCCTTAGGAGCACGAAGGTCATAGCACTATGACTCCGAAGTTTGTTAGCTAAGAAAGTTAGGAGTAGTAGAAATAGGAGTAGTGAAGTGAATAGAGAGTATAACTTCGAAGTGGTTGATTTTATAAAGTAAGTATTTCTAGATAGAGGAGGATAACACTGGGGATTGTTTCTTTATAGCGTCGTTGGAATCTGTGAAAAGCTTGTGAAGAGGGATTAGACAGTGATCGTATTCTTTTTATATAACTCGACATGTCCTGGTGGGACGTGGTATTCAGCGTCGCTTTTTATCCGTTATAAAGAGAAGTGGGATAGTAGTTATCCACAAGTGTGATAATCCTGTGTATAGCGGTTTTGATGCGTTATGAGTATTGACACTGTTTGGCAAGAAGCATTGCAGTATATCCAGGCGAAAGTTCCTAAGCAGGTGTATGACACATGGTTTATACCGGTTCACCTCGACCGGATTGAAAACTCGACCGCGCATATTGGGGTTCCGAATAAGTTCTTCGGGGAATGGCTGGATGCTCATTATGGACCGCTATTAGCAGAAGCCATGGCCACGGCTCGTGGTGGGGGACTGATGGGTGTTGCATTCACCGTCCGCCAAAAGAGCACTGTGCAGGAGGTTGAACCACAGAGTGTTGTCACTGCGCCGCGAGGTGTCACCCAGCCTAAGCCGCGACGGGGAATCCAGCTCAACCCAAAATATATATTTAAGAACTTCGTTGTCGGTGCTGGGAACCAATTTGCTCATGCGGCCTGTATGGCCGTAGCGGAACAGCCAGGCCAGACCTATAACCCGCTCTTTATTTATGGAGGGGTGGGACTCGGGAAGACCCACCTCTTAAACGCGATCGGAAATCATGTCGCTGAAAAGAGCGATCTACGAATTGCCTATCTGACCACAGAGCAATTTACTAATGAGGTCATCAACTCCATTCGATATGACAAAATGATGGATTTACGGAAACGGTATCGACACATCGATATGCTGATGATCGACGATATCCAGTTTCTGGTCGGGAAGGAACGCACACAGGAAGAATTCTTCCATACCTTCAATGCCTTATATGAGGGGCATAAGCAGATTGTCCTCTCAAGCGACCGGTTTCCGAAGGATATGCCGGATATCGAAGAGCGTCTACGATCTCGATTCGAATGGGGATTGATTGCAGACTTACAGCCGCCCGATGTGGAGACCCGCATTGCCATTCTGAGAAAAAAATCAGACGATGAGGGCCTCAAACTGCCGGAAGACGTCATCCAGTTCCTATCGATCACGATGAAGAGCAATATCCGTGAATTGGAAGGCAGCCTGGTTCGACTAGGTGCCTATGCCTCGCTGACTGGGCAGGTGATAAGCCTTGATCTTGCCAAGACCGTCTTGCGCGATCTCATTGGGGATAAGAAAAAGATCGTTGCGATGGATGATATTCAAGAGGCCGTCTGTACACAATTCCATGTGAAGATGACGGAGCTGAAATCTCGCCGCAGGAGTAAGACGCTCGTACATCCTCGACAAATCGCAATGTATTTGTGTCGAGAGCTGACTGATGCATCGTACCCGGAAATCGGACGCCAATTTGGTGGTAAAGATCATACGACCATCATTCACGCCTGTCGGCAGGTCACAAAGGCCAAGGAGACCAACACGGTGTTGCAGGCGACGCTTGAAACATTGAAAGAGCAAATTCTTCGTAGTTAAGAGCTTCGCAGGGAGAATTCTCTATGAAAATACGTATTGGGCGAGATGAATTATTGACGGGACTTCAGCGGGTCCAAGGTGTCGTGGAGAAACGAAATACGATGCCAATTCTGTCCAATATCTTGTTGGAAGCCAAGCAGGATGGGGTGGAGATTGTCGCGACGGACCTCGAAATCGGATTGCGAGGTCAGTACAAGGGAACCGTTCTGTCGACTGGCGGTGTCACCATCTCAGCCCGAAAATTATTCGAGATCGTCAAAGAGTTACCCCCTGGCGACATCGAACTGACGTCGACGGATAACAACTGGACGACCATCCAAGCCGGGAAGAGCCAATTCAAAGTCGTCGGCCTTCCCAGTAGCGAATATCCTGCACTGCCGACGATCGAGCGTGAGGGATTGACACCGCTCTCAGGAGAGGGCCTTCTGGAATTGATCCGGAAGACACTCTTTGCCGCCGGTGATAACGATGCTCGATATATCTTAAATGGCCTCCTAGTCACTCTCGTTGCGACCGACAAGAAAACCTCCCTGAGATTAGTCGGCACAGATGGCCATCGTTTGGCAGTGGCGGAGCAAGAAGTAGGCAAGGCTGGTACTAAAGGTGTGCCCCAGGAAATGAAAGCCATCATACCGAAGAAGGCGGCGCATGAGATCCGCCGTCTCTTGGAGGAGGGCGGAGATGCCGAACCGCTCATCGGTTTCTCGAAGAACCTCATGATCTTCCGCAAGAGCGGGTTGCTGCTGACCTCTCGGTTGATGGAAGGCAACTACCCTAACTACCAACAGGTCATCCCAAAAGAAAGCGGCAATAAGATCAGCGTGAGTCGAAGTGAATTGGAGAGCGCGCTGCGTCGGGTGTCGGTACTGGCCAAGGATAAAGCCAGCGCGGTAAAGGTTTCTTTCGCATCCGATAAGATGACCTTGTTTTCCAGCAGCCCGGATTACGGGGAAGCCACGGAAGAATTGCCAGCCCACTATGAAGGAGAGGCCATCCAGACGGGATTCAATGCCCGTTACCTGTTGGATGTCTTCAGCGTGATGGATGGGGAAACCCTATCGCTTCAGATGGAAACGCCCCTCAGTCCCTGTCTGATTCAGGAACCGGAAAGCCCGGGGTTCAAATGTGTGGTCATGCCCATTAAGATTTAGCGGGATGATGGTGAATAAGTCCGCCGGCATCGTACTCGTATCCCAGGAACAAACAAAGCGAACCCCACTTCGCAACAGACGGTTAGGAAACGGATGACCACAGACGACTCTTCCCAGCCCAAATCAGACAGCTACAGCGCCGATCAGATCAAAGTCCTTGAGGGCCTCGATGCCGTGCGAAAGCGGCCGGCGATGTACATCGGGAGCACGGGCGTGGATGGACTCCACCACCTCGTCTATGAAGTCGTGGACAACAGTGTCGACGAACATATGGCGGGGTTCGGTGAGGCCATCGAGGTCATGATCCACATCGACGGGAGTGTGACGGTCATCGACAACGGGCGAGGCATTCCCACGGGCATGCACCCCACGCAAAAAAAGTCCGCCGCCGAAGTGGCATTGACGGTCCTTCATGCAGGCGGCAAGTTTGAGCAGGGAGCCTATACAGTCTCCGGCGGCTTACACGGAGTCGGTATTTCCGTCGTGAATGCCTTGTCGGAGTGGCTTGAGCTGGAGATCTGGCAGGATGGTCAAGTGTTCGAACAGCGCTATGAACGTGGGAAGCCGGATGCCCCGCTCAAGGCAACCGGGAAAACAAAACGCCGAGGGACTAAAGTTCGGTTCAAACCGGACAGCCAAATCTTTGAGACGCTGGAGTTTAGTTTTGACGTGTTGGCCCAGCGGCTCCGCGAGCTCGCTTTTTTAAATAAAGGCCTGGCCATTACACTGAGGGATGAGCGGAAAGAACCGGCGAAAGAGCAAGTGTTCTTGTACAAGGGTGGCATCATGTCCTTCGTTGAGCACCTCAACGAAGCCAAAACGCCGCTGCATAAGCCGATCTACGTCAAGGTCGAGAAGCCGGAAATGGTTCTAGAAGTGGCGCTCCAGTACAATGATAGCTACGCGGAAAACCTGTTTTCGTTTGCGAATAATATCAACACGAAAGAAGGCGGTACGCATTTAGTCGGATTCAAGGCGGCTCTCACCAGGACGATCAACACCTACGCCAATGCGAACGATCTCTTCAAGAAAGAAACCGAATCCCTGACAGGAGACGATGTGCGGGAGGGGCTGACGGCGGTGGTCAGCGTCAAGGTACGCAATCCGCAATTCGAGGGCCAGACGAAAGCGAAGCTCGGGAACAGCGAAGTGAAAGGCGTGGTCGAGGCCGCTGTCAACGAGGCCTTGGGTAACTATTTCGAGGAAAATCCTCCCGTCGCTCGCAAGATCATCGGTAAGGCCATCGACGCGGCCCGTGCCCGCGAAGCGGCGCGGAAAGCCAAGGATCTGATCCGACGAAAGAGTGCGCTTGACGGTGGCTCATTGCCCGGAAAGTTGGCTGATTGTTCGGAAAAAGATCCGGCCTTGAGCGAACTCTACATCGTGGAGGGTGATTCAGCCGGCGGATCCGCGAAGCAAGGACGTGACCGCAAGTTCCAAGCGATCCTGCCCTTGAAAGGGAAGATCTTGAACGTCGAAAAGGCGCGTTTCGACAAGATGCTCTCCAGCGATGAGATCCGGACCCTCATCATGGCACTGGGGACCGGCATCGGTCGCAGGCGCGAAGAGAGCGACAAGTCGGAGAAAGATGCATTCGACATCGCAAAGGCTCGCTACCACAAGATTATTCTCATGACCGATGCCGATGTAGACGGCAGCCACATCCGAACCTTGCTCTTGACGTTCTTTTTCCGGCAGATGCCCGAGCTGATCGAACGGGGGTATATCTATATCGCGCAGCCGCCGCTGTTCAAAGTGAAAAAAGGCAAGACGGAGCGGTATCTCAAAGACGAAGGGTTATTGAATGAATATCTAGCCGATCTGGCGGTCGAAGATGTCGAACTGTATCAGGAAGGGGCGCAAGGGTATGTGACCGGACGTCGGCTATTGCCGATTCTGAAGAAAATGATTGCCTTTGAAGCCTTGCTCGGTCGGCTTAATAAGAAGTCCCACGAAGCCGCGATGCTCCGTACCTTTGTCGACGAACCAGGGCTCGATCGCGAGCGTCTCAAGGATCGAATCGCACTTCAACGATCGGTCGAGAACGTTAAGACATCACTGGCTGTGGTATTTCCAAAAGTAATGCCGGAGTTCGAGGTGTTGGATGACGAAGAGCATCAATCGAACAAGGTCGTCTGCCGGCTGCATGCGAACGGCGTTACGCATGAACTGTGTGTGACACATGAACTCGTGGGTTCCGCGGACTTTCGTGAACTACAGAAACTGACTCCGTCGGGTATTGGGTTAGGACGCCCTCCGTACAAGCTCAAAGCCAAAGGGCAAGAACATCACTATCGGGCGACCGATGAGTTGGTGAAGGCTATCTTGGATATGGGGAAGCAGGGGCTCAGCATCCAGCGCTACAAAGGGCTCGGCGAGATGAACCCGGGGCAGCTCTGGGAAACGACCATGAATCCTGAAATGCGTACTCTCTTGCGGGTCACACTTGAAGATCTCACCGGCGTGGACGAGATCTTCACGATCTTGATGGGCGATGAGGTCGAACCGCGGCGCAATTTTATTCAAACGCATGCCCTCGAAGTACGGAATTTAGATGTGTGAGAAGAACGTCATTCGCCAATCGGAAATGCTCCGTCCATGACTCTTGAACAATGACGGCTGATGTTTTTAAGGAGTTCGGATGCCCCCTGATGAACGGTTAGGCCATATCGCGATTGAAGACGAGATGAAGTCGTCGTACCTCGATTATGCGATGAGCGTCATCGTGGGACGAGCGCTGCCCGACGTCCGCGATGGGCTCAAACCGGTCCATCGCCGCATCCTGTTCGGTATGAACGAAATGGGCCTCGCCTCCAATCGGACCTACCGCAAGTCAGCCAAGATCGTGGGTGAGATCATGGGCAACTATCATCCCCACGGTGATACGGCCATTTACGATACCCTCGTGCGGATGGCGCAAAACTTCAACATGCGTTATCCCCTCGTCGACGGCCAAGGCAACTATGGATCGATGGACGGCGATTCAGCGGCTGCGATGCGTTACACCGAAGCGCGCATGACCAAGCTCGCCGAGGAGATGCTGGCCGACATCGACAAGGAAACAGTCGACTTCGGTCCGAACTACGACGAATCGAGACAGGAGCCCCTGGTGTTGCCGAGCAGGGTGCCGAATCTCCTCATTAACGGAGCGGGCGGCATCGCGGTCGGCTATGCCACGAATATCCCGACGCACAACATTGCTGAGATCATCGATGGATTGCTTCTGCTGTTGGAGAGTCAAGACGTCACGATCGCCCAGTTGATGAAGAAGATCCCGGGGCCAGATTTTCCAACAGCCGGGTTCATCTACGGCATGAGCGGGATCAAGGACGCTTACGAGACCGGTCGGGGTCTCTTGAAGCTGCGGGCAAAAGTCGTTGTAGAGATTGATGAACGTACCGACCGCGAACGGCTCATCGTGACGGAGATTCCGTATCAAGTCAACAAAGTGTCATTGATCAAGAAAATTGCGGAGCTGGTTCAGGATGACCGGATCAAAGGCATCTCTGATTTGCGAGATGAGTCATCGGATCGTGAGGGGGTCCGGGTGGTCATCGAGCTCAAGCGCGGTGAAATCCCGCTGGTCGTGTTGAATAATCTCTACAAACACACGCCCCTTGAAACCACCTTCGGCGTTATCATGCTGGCGCTGGTCAACAATCGTCCAGAAGTTCTGAATCTCAAACAAATTCTGCATCATTTCCTCGATCACCGACGGGAAGTCGTCGTCCGCCGTACCGCCTACGAGCTGCGCAAGGCGGAAGAGCGGGCGCATATCCTCGAAGGGCTCAAGATCGCCCTCGACAATCTCGACGCCGTGATCGTTCTCATACGTCGGTCGCAATCGCCGGACGAAGCCCGGGCCGGGTTGATGCGCCAGTTTGGCCTTACCGATATCCAAGCGCACGCGATCCTCGACATGCGGCTCCAGCGCTTAACGCAGCTTGAGCGGACCAAACTCGTCGAAGAGTACCAAGACGTGCTGAAGCAGATTGAGTATTTGAAGTCCATCCTCTCCAACCAGGAACTGGTCCGGACTATCATTAAGGACGAGCTGACCGAAATTCGGGAAGCGTATAAGGACGAGCGGCGGACGCAGATCGTCAAGGAAGAGGCGGAAATCACCCTGGAAGATCTGATTGCAGCAGAAGAAGTGATCGTCACGATCTCTCATGCCGGATACATCAAACGAAATGCCGTGTCGCTCTATCGTGCCCAGCGACGAGGAGGAAAAGGCAAGATCGGTATGGGGATCAAGGAGGAAGATTTCGTCGTGAATCTCTTCACGGCCTCCACCCATGATTCACTGCTCTTTTTCACGGATGCCGGCAAGGTGTATTGGTTAAAGGTCCATGAAATTCCTGAGGCCAGTCGTGCCGCAAAGGGCAAAGCGCTCGTCAATCTGCTCGCGCTATCGAGTAATGAGAAGGTCACGGCCATATTGCCGGTGAAAGAGTTCAGGGACGACCGGTATATCGTGATGGGCACCAAGAAGGGCGTCATCAAAAAGACGGAACTATCCGCGTTCAGCAATCCACGCCAAGGCGGGATCATCGCCTTGGGACTTGAGAGCGGCGATCGGCTGATCAGTGTTCAACTGACTGATGGACAGCGGGAAATTCTTCTCGGGACACGGCAGGGCCTCACCATTCGATTCAAAGAAGAAGAGGTGAGATCCATGGGCCGGACGGCGTATGGGGTGAAAGGGATCACGCTCGAAGAGGGAAACGAAGTTATCGGCATGGAAACCATCACCCCGGATTCCACGACCTCCATTTTGACCGTCACGGAAGGCGGCTACGGCAAACGAACACCTGTGGGTGAATACCGTATCCAGGGTCGTGGCGGCAAAGGCATCATCAGCGTCAAGACGACGGAGCGAAACGGTCTGGCGGTGGGATTTCTTCAAGTACGTGATGACGACCAAATTATGTTGATGGCGGCGCAAGGGAAGGTACTCCGTTGCAAAGTTGACGATATCCGCGAGATTGGCCGGAATACCCAAGGTGTCCGCATTCTCGACCTCGACGGTGAAGGAGACCGAGTGGTGGGCGTCGCCAGATTGGCGGAAGTGGTCGAACGAGAGGACGCGGGTTCGGAAGACACCCCCGAAGCCTAATCCGACCGAGCCGCGTAGTTGTTCCATGCACGAGCAAGCGCCTTCTCCTATGTCTTCGTCTTCCTCCGGTCCCAAGACCAAGAAGCCGCTGGATACCGTCGTCAAGTTCGCACTGAGCGTCTTTGTGGGATCTTTCGCCTTGATCTGGGGGGGGATGTATCTTAGCCGCCCGGATCGATCGATTCCTCCCTACACGATCGGTGCACAATCAAGCCAGATCGTCACCACGGACGTTCCCCGCGGAACCACCGATGAGGAGATTGAATCGCTGGTGAAGCGTTTTCGAAAGGTCGGCCACCAAACGCACGATTTCGCTCGCATGAAGATCCACCCCACCACTCCGGGCGATCCTGGTGGGCCATACAGACAGATTATGATTTACGTATTCGATGACCACGGATGGACCGATCCAGAGGTACTGGCGAAGTATCTGGCTGGGGATGCGACGGTCCTCAACGACTATGAACGGTCCATGCGCGGGTACTATCGATTGCAGGATCAGGAAGAAGAAGGAGGCGTGGGACCCATCCCTAAGAATGGCCACATCTCCAGCAACACACGGATCCTCTTTAAGGGACGCGTGACGGACTCTTTACCGGTGGAGGCGGAGCCTGGACAAGGTAAGCCGATATCACCTTTCTAAAGTGCTCACGGAGCGCAGGATCTTGAATGACGGCGGTATGGGAGAACACCTCTGCGGAAGATTCCCCTGGCTGTGGTGATCCGAGGTCGGTGATGAGAGGTGAGGAAGAAGCCTCCGAATCGGCGGGAATTTCTCCGACCCGACCCGCAATGTCGGTCACACACTCGGTCCCGAACTCTGCCTGCAGCTTCGTTAAGAGCGCCGGCTTGAGGAACGTCAACTGTTGGAGCCAGACGGAATTTCTGACGACGAGGTAGAGCTTCTTGAAACGAATCTGAGCCGGCCAGGTATGAGACGCCATGGGCTCGCCCACGAGCTCATGCCAACGACGCTGCAAGCGAAGTTCCAGCAGTCTTGATTCAAGACCAAGCCGCTTGGAAAGACCGGACAGGATGCTCCCAAAGGAATCGAGTGTGCGAGGGCCAGCCATGTGGCATCATAGGCGGTAGCGGAGAAACAGATCAAGGCGTCGGTGTCGGGTTATGGCTAAAGAGACAGAAGATCAGGGGAAGGTCGTGGCTACCAATCGGAAGGCCTACCACGATTATTTTATCGAAGAAAAGTTCGAGGCCGGGATTGTGCTCAAGGGCACCGAGGTGAAATCACTTCGGGACAGGCGAGTGAACTTACAAGACAGTTATGCGGACGTCAAAGAGGGCGAAGTTTTTCTCCATCATTGCCATATCAGTCCCTATAGTCACGGCAACATGATGAACCACGACCCGATCAGGACCCGCAAATTGCTCCTGCATCGAAAGGAGATCAACAAGCTCCTGGGGAAAACCCAGCAGAAGGGCCTTACGCTGATCCCGCTCCGCATCTATTTTTCCGAGCGGGGCCAGGTCAAGGTCGAACTGGGGTTAGCCAAAGGGAAGAAGCAGCATGATCGTCGAGAATCGATCAAAGCTCGGGAAGCTGGCAGAGAAGTGGAACGAGCGATCAAAGAACGAAAGTAGGGTGGACGTTGCCGCTTCGGTCAACGCGCGTTGACGATCACGAATCCCCTCCGCTTTCACCTCAACGAACTCGGCCGACACAACTTGGAAATCGTACCGTGCCCAGCCCATGGGTGGCGGATGCCATACAGGGCATGGGCCGTTGTGTCGGTACGCGTGGCTGCTTGGTCACCTACCTCGAGGGAACAACGGCCTCCTCTTCTCTAGTCGAGAGAGGCGACGGTTCTCCTTAACTATTCACGGTCAAGGTACACGGCTTTATACATCGCTCCAAGAACAGCAGTCAGGGCGAGCAACGCAAAGAATATCGTCATCATAGATCTTCACCTCCTTTCACCTGATAAAAAGTATAGCTCTCGAATGTGAAGGGTCTGTGATGAAATGATGAAGAAGTCTTCATGATTCAGTGGCTGAGCCGTGTGCAAACTGACCTGCGAGTGACCCAACCAAGTGATGGATATCGGGAAACTCTTCGAAGACGAACTGCCCGAATAATGGGGCCGTGTCTAGAAAGTCGTAGTGCTCACGTAGGGAGTGACTCGTAGGAGGATGAGGGCGGTACCAGACTGCATGACCAGTCTGATCAAGATCTGCGAACTAACAAGGGGCCAGGGCGACACCGAACCAAACGCCTGTGTGTTGCAGGTATGACTAACCGAGATCGCAGCACGACTCACAGACCATGTGAAAACCACTTCCTCTGTCGGGGGCGAGTGCGAGTCACAAGTACGGACGTGACTGGCAAGCA
>JANPKE010000157.1:0-3097 GCA_031425875.1 Nitrospirota bacterium | reverse complement strand
CCAAGGGAACGTCACCGCGAGCAGCAAGATCCAGCTCCTGAAGCCGGCGGTCCTGCTCGGCGATATTGCCTCCCCGTCGTTTTCGCTGGAAGAAGGCGCGTTCTTTAAAGGGTCCATCGACATGGGTTCCCATCCGGTGGTGGATGAACTCCAACAATCGACCGTGGTGCTCTCTGAGTTTTCGCCGCGGCACAATTCATCGCGGCCTGTGCTGATCGAAAGCGAATAAGGGAGCTGACGCTCCCCGCTGATTTTTCGGGCCGATGATCGCCCCTTCTTTCGATCAAACATAGTTACCACTGCTCATATCCAACCGCTTGCCTCACCCTTCTGTAAGATACCGCCCTGACTGTTAGCCACCCGAGAGGCTTGCCGATGGCTCGAACCCCTTCATTCCGTTCGTTCGCACGATTGATGACAGCCGCCTTGCTGGCCGAGCGTCAAGGCTGCTCGGCTGACGATGCCGTCGGAGCGCTCCAAGAGCTGACTCAGGCTCAGACCGCTTCAAGGATGTCCCGCCGCCAGTTTCTGCTCGGCGCTGGAGCAACCGGGGCAACACTTGCTCTCGGGACGATCACGGGTTTTCCGTTCGGCGTGGCCGATGCCAAACCACTCCCCTCTTCACTTTCTGTGGGTATCGTCGGGGCAGGGCTCGCCGGACTGGCTTGCGCCGATACCCTCAAGGCACGAGGCATTCGAGCCTCCATCTACGAGGCAACGACACGGACCGGCGGACGCTGTTGGTCGTTACGAGGTGTCTTCCCGGGTCAGGTTGCAGAACGTGGGGGTGAACTCATCGATGCCCTCCATAAGACCATCGTGAGCTACGCCAAACGCTTTCGCCTTGCGTTGGAAGATGACCATAATCAGCCAGGTGAAATTTTCTACCACTTCTCAGGTCAGCGGTATCCAGAATCTGCGATCGTAGCCGAGTTTCGTGATTTCGTCTCAGTGATGCGACGTGACCTCAATCGCCTCTCGCGAGAAGTCACAGCCAGTTCCTATACACCGGACGATGTTACCCTCGACCGCACAAACCTGCTGGCTTACCTCGAAGGACAGAACGGAGTCGGCGTCCCGGCTGGTCCGCTTGCCAAGGCTGCCATCATTGCCGCCTACGAGGCGGAGTATGGACTCGCGGCACACGAACAAAGCTGCCTCACCTTTCTCCTCTTCATCCATGCCGACCGCCGCTCGCAATTTACCCCGTTCGGCTTGTTCAGTGACGAACGCTATCATGTGGTGGATGGAAATGACCGGATCGTCGAAGGGCTGACGCGTGAACTTCCTGGACGACTCACATATGACTCCAGACTCGTGCGAGTCCGCAAGTTGAGCGATGGGCGAATTGAACTCACGTTCCGATCCAGTAACCGCACGGTTGTACACACGCACGACGTCGCAGTACTGGCCATCCCCTTCACGACCCTCCGTGAAGTCGAATTGGATGCGAGCCTCGCAATCCCCTCCCATCAACTCACGGCCATTCGAGAACTCGGCTACGGCACCAACGCCAAAATGATGATCGGCTTTTCTAGCCGACCGTGGCACACGCTCGGATCGAACGGGACAGCATACACCGATCGCGCAAACGTTCAAACGACGTGGGAAACCAATCCGTCACGCGGCACAACAACCAGAGGTGTGCTGACCGACTATTCCAGCGGCGCACGAGGCGCCGGCTTAGATCCGAGCGCTGTGCAGGTACAAGCCCAGCGATTCTTAACGGATCTGAACCACGTCTTTCCAGGTACGCTCGACACGGCCACACGTGTGCAGGGGAACTATCTTGCGCATCTCGAGCATTGGCCGTCGAATCCACTCATGAAAGGCAGCTATGCCTGCTATCGCCCCGGCCAATTCACGACGATGGCCGGTCTGGAGGGAGTGCCGGCGGGCAACCTTTTTTTTGCCGGAGAACACACCAACTCGTTCTATGAAGGGCAGGGGTTTATGGAAGGCGCGGCGCTGTCCGGCATCGCGGCAGCCA
Source organism: Nitrospirota bacterium (assembly GCA_031425875.1). Taxonomy (GTDB): domain Bacteria; phylum Nitrospirota; class Nitrospiria; order Nitrospirales; family Nitrospiraceae; genus Nitrospira_D. Next base: position 1,107 of record JANPKE010000157.1, on the reverse strand, counting down.
AATCCATCCTGGCCACAGCCAAGACACGGTAAGATTCAGCTATATGAATGGCCATACTTAGCAAAACCCATGGCGGTGATGACGCATGGCGACAAGATCCAGGCTTAATATCAGGTGCACCGTCTGAACCCTACCCTATCGCAGAGCCCCACCTATGCGAACACGACCGGGACTCATCACGACGAACCTGCCAACCAAGTCGATCTCGGCCTCTGATACAAGAGTCACGACAGCCTTGGGAAGAGCCTTGCGAGCACTGGCTGGATAACGAATGAAAATTACGCCACTGGATGGTTCCGAGTGGGAGTAGACGAGTTGGCCGAAATCCTTATCTTCCGTCAGAAGTACCCGATGCTCACGGAAGGCTATGTCCATGACTATGCTATCGTCAGAACCTGACGCGATTTCTGCCACGGCAAGCACGTCATGGCCTACAGCCCGGAGCGCTCGAACCACAGAGAAGTCGCAACTCTCGTCGGCGAGAAACTGCACGGACTAGCGCTTGGCTCGTTTGCGGGAAGGAGCACCAACCAGCACCGTTTCCTCGTGAGCCACAGTGTCGGCGGCATAGCCAATGGCAGCCTGGATATCGGCCTTGGTAAGCCGGGGATAGGCATCAAGCAGATCAGCCTCGGCGGCCCCCTCTCCGAGTTTTCGAAGAATCAGTTCGACAGGAATACGTGTGCCACGGATGACCGGTTTGCCCATCATCACTTTGGGATTCACTTCAATTCGATGTGTCGTCATGTCGTGTCCCCCCTCGGTGAAACGAGTATACCAGACTGACCAGGAGAAACTCATGTGGACTTACCAATGGTATCAGCCTGTGGGTCCGCAATACTCTCGATCACGCTGACGCCTGCTCATGAGAATCTCCTGACAACTCTTAGCTACATTGCCCATCCAAACCAGACGAATGACCAAGTAGCTCTATTGGTAATAGAGCTACTTACATCTGCCTGATAGATCCGTACATCCCTAAACGAACGAGTTATTTCTTTGCTCCGTTTCCGGCGCTACCATCCCGCCGCGATTGAGTGCGATCAGTTCCGCGAAATGCGCCTGAAGAGCTGAGGATTGAAGCGCCATCGCGGGAGGCAAGTGGTT
>JANPKE010000156.1:0-6071 GCA_031425875.1 Nitrospirota bacterium | reverse complement strand
TAGTATTTCCGTAGAGACACCGGCGGGAGATTCCACAAGCCTTCACGCACGGCTGCCCATAACGCATCGAGCATAGCGGTGAGGTCAGGGGCCGTTCGAGTTAGGACCTTGGCCGCAAGCCCCGGTACCGATGGGGTCGACACACCTCCCAAGACTTCCCCTGGCCGCGCGTCCAAGATCTCGGCGATTTTTGACTCCAATCCGTTCCACACCTCTGATGGCGTAGTGTCGTTCACCACATAAAACGAGGCCACATAGTTCCATTCCTCTGCCAATCCAACACGTCCAAAGTCCGTAGATAGATCAAGAACATATCGCTCAAGCAGCGTGCTGCCGGACGCCGTCGTGATTTGGATACTATTTTCCAGGTCCGTAAATGCCCATCGCTCCCCACTGGCAATACGGCCAGATGAGACAGCATCCCATAACAAGAGTGTTGCACTAGGCGCCAGAGTGGCCTGGAGAGTCTGCCGAAATCGCGAACCGGCAAAAGGGATGGTATGTTCAGGGAACCACTCGAGCACCGCTCCAGAGCCGACCGTGATATTGACGTGCTGTTCGGACACCTTTCCCTCCGTCCGATAGACACGGTTGGCAGAGGGGGCAGATATCAGGACATGCGCATCCTGCTCCACGTTCATGTCGATGGACAGATGGTCACCCCCCACCAGACCCCCGGATGGGTTGACCAGCAATGTGTAGGCGGCTCCCGTGTCATCAAGATAGATGGGAGGGAGCAGTTTCCACGGCGTTGTGAAATAGGCGTGCGAAATAATGGTTCGGTGATCGCGCTTCGCGTAGGCGAGCTTAAGCTCGCCTACGCGCCCGACCAATTCCGTCTCAAACCGTCCTGAGCCCTTCTTTTTCAAGGAAGGCTTTCTTTTCCCAGAAGGTATTCTTTTTGAGGATGTACCGGTTTCCCGAGTCGTCCTCTTGTGCCGTCCCTCCCGAGTCGGCATGGTTAGGAGCGCCTGGCTCGTTGCGGGATGCGCTGCTCCACCCAGGCCATTACGGTATCCATGCCCTCGCCGGAAAGAAGATTCGTGAAGGCGAAAGGCAGATCCCCGCGCATTTTGCGGGTATCCCGATCCATGACGGACAGATCCGCGCGCACATGAGGCGCCAAATCCATCTTGTTGATGACGAGAAAATCGGATCGAGTGATTCCGGGTCCCCCCTTTCGGGGGATCTTGTCACCACCCGCCACATCAATCACATAGATGACGTGATCGACGAGCTCAGGGCTAAAGGTCGCAGCCAAGTTATCGCCCCCGCTTTCCAGAAAGATCAATTCCACGTCCGGATGGCGACGAAGCAGATCGTCAATGGCTTCCTGGTTATGTGAGGCATCTTCCCGAATCGCCGTATGTGGGCACCCCCCAGTTTCAACACCAAGAATCCGGTCGACCGGCAAGGCACCGCGCTTGGTCAGGATTTCTGCGTCGATTTTCGTGAAAATATCGTTTGTCACGGCGGCAAGGCTGAATCGATCGCGCAACCGCTGACACAGCGCTTCGACAAGCGCTGTCTTCCCCGACCCAACGGGGCCGCCAATACCAATGACCGGAATACCCAGCTTTCGCGCTTTAGTTGGAGTCCAATTGTGACTGTGCTCACGATTTAGATCATGCATGGTAATCCCACGAGCGGACAGTTGAGACCAAAGGTCCTCAACGGCCGTTCTGTTCCTTTCTATGCGTCACGCATGCTCACTGATTCACTATTAAGACCGAAAGAGTCTCCATTCCAGAGCACCATGCCGCATTGCATAAATGTCTTGGACGGGCGACCACGAGCTCATGGCAGTATCTGAGTCAACGTCTCGACTGATCCGCTCAATCAACGGCAGCCATTCGCCCAAGATGCGCTGCCCTTCATGTTGTCCAAGAGGGCTGAGTCGCATGGCGGCGGAGACAAACCCGACCGCAGTTTGATACAGGAAGGCAGCAGCCGTGTCCTCTTGGCTCCAACCTGCTGCACCGAGAGTGAGTCCGAACGTAATCGCTAAATGGCCCGGCGCTCGCTCAGCGTCGATCTCGTCACGATAGGCCGCAAGGATCGGTTTTTCTCGGATTTGATCCGCCGCAACCCGGATGACTTGCCGCCCCATTTGACGGCTGGCCAACCGCGATGCTCGACTGAGCTTCGTCGCCTCGAGCGTTCGATCGATAGCAAGCGCCACCGAAATTTGTCCGGTAGCCCCTGCTCGATTGGCTCGTTTCGTGGCCAGGGCCTCTCGGCGGCTCATGCCACCTCGCAGCAAATCTTCGATGTACCCGGCAAGCTGATCGGAGGTTTTTACCGCTCCCCCTTGAACGGCAGCCTCCAAACCCGACGAAAATGCGTACCCGCCAGACGGGAAAAATGTATCAATAAACCGCAACCCTTCAAGCAATGCAGACGTATTCATGGGGTATGCAGAAACACAAACAGTCGGTCAGCGACCTTCACACTATATCCGCTACAGGTAACCAAGCCAGCCGTCATTTTCGTCAGAACAAGAAATACCGCTGCGCCATCGGGAGCACGGCAGCCGGCTCACAGGTAAGCCGCACCCCGTCGGCCGTCACGACGTACGTCTCCGAATCAACCTCGATCTTGGGAAGATAATCGTTCAGCTTGAGGTCCCGTTTTTTGATATTCCGGCAATTCTTGACCACAGCCACGCGCTTCTGCAATCCAAGCTTCTTTGGGACCCCTCGATCCAGTCCTGCCTGCGACAAAAACGTCAAACTGGTGCTGAACAACGCCCTCCCAAAGGCACCGAACATGGGCCGGCTGATAATCGGCTCCGGTGTGGGGATTGACGCGTTCGGATCGCCCATCTGTGCCTGAGCGATAAACCCGCCTTTCAGCACCATTTCCGGCTTGACGCCGAAGAACGCCGGCTTCCAGAGCACCAGGTCGGCGAACTTCCCTACCTCCACGGACCCAACCTCATGGGCAATCCCATGCGTGATGGCGGGATTGATCGTGTACTTGGCCACATACCGCTTGGCGCGGAAATTGTCATTCTGAGACGAGTCCGTCCCCTCATTCGGCGACAGATGGCCCCGCTGAACCTTCATCTTGTGCGCGTTTTGCCAGGTCCGGATGATAACTTCTCCGATGCGACCCATGGCTTGCGAGTCAGACGACATGATACTGATCGCGCCTAAATCATGGAGGATGTCTTCCGCCGCGATGGTTTCACGCCGGATTCTGGATTCGGCAAACGCCACGTCTTCAGGAATTCTTGGATTGAGGTGATGGCACACCATCAACATATCCAGATGCTCGTCCATTGTGTTGGTCGTAAACGGCATGGTGGGGTTCGTCGACGAGGGAAGCACATTCGGCTCACCACACACCTTGATAATATCCGGGGCATGGCCACCACCGGCGCCTTCGGTATGAAACGTATGAATCGTTCGGCCTTTGAACGCCTTGATCGTGTCTTCGACAAACCCTGCCTCGTTCAACGTATCGGTATGAATCGCAACCTGGACATCGTAACGCTCCGCCACGCTCAGACAGGTATCGATCGCCGCCGGAGTCGTCCCCCAATCTTCGTGCAGTTTGAGACCGATGGCGCCGGCCTCAACCTGCTCATTCAATCCATCGGGATGGGACGAGTTGCCTTTACCCAGAAATCCAAGATTGACAGGAATACCCTCGGATGCCTCCAGCATGCGATGGATATTCCATGGTCCTGGCGTACAAGTCGTCGCGTTGGTGCCCGTCGCAGGACCAGTGCCGCCGCCAATCATGGTCGTAATGCCGGACGATAACGCATCCCAATACTGTTGCGGGCAGATGAAGTGGATGTGGGTATCAATGCCGCCAGCCGTCACGATATGCCCTTCTGCCGCGATAACTTCCGTTCCAGCACCGATCTCCATTCCCTTGGTCACGTTCGGCATCAGATCGGAATTGCCTGCCTTCCCGATACCAACGATCCGCCCGTCCTTGATCCCAATGTCTGCCTTGACAATACCAGTGTAGTCGAGAATGAGGGCATTGGTGATCACTGTGTCGAGCGCACCGTTCGCGTTCGTCACCCGCGGCGACTGGCCCATCCCGTCTCGAATCACTTTCCCGCCGCCGAACACCGCTTCTTCTCCGTAAGTCGTAAAATCTTGCTCGACCTCGATGAGCAGTTCCGTATCCGCCAGCCGGACACGATCACCTGTGGTGGGGCCGTAGAGTGAGGCATATTGCCTTCTTGGAATTTTCACCGGACGCCTCCTTTTCCAGAAAATCCGCGGGTACCCGCGAGCGATAGCGCGCGAGCCTTGACCTGCGCATCATCGAGTGATCCTTCCGTCAATCCGTTGATGCCATAGGCGACCCGCTTCCCGGCCAAGGCCACGACCGTCACTCGCTTGTCCTCTCCCGGCTCGAACCGAACCGCCGTGCCGGCGGGGATACAGAGCCGAAATCCGAACGCTTGTACACGGTCGAACGTGAGCGCATGATTGGATTCGAAGAAGTGGCAGTGGGAACCAACTTGGATAGGTCGATCCGCGACATTCTTGACGGTCAGCTCCCTTGTTTCACGCCCGTTGAACGCCTCTACATCGCCGGCGGCGGCCAGAATCTCCCCTGGAACAACCGGCTTCCCCAGCTCAGCTTTGATCACGGCGGCAAGCGGTCTCATGGTTTTCTGCGGCGACTTCTGACGCTTCGCCGAACTTCGCTTCGTCTTCTTCGGCATGGCTCCCTCCTACAGGGATACAGATAGGTGGTTGGGCACAAGTTGCGCTTATCGAATTGGATTGTGGACGGTCACCAGTTTGGTCCCATCAGGAAAGGTCCCCTCGACTTGAAACTCATGAATCATCTCCGGCACACCAGGCATCACATCTTTCCGCGTGAGGAGGGTAGTGCCGTACGTCATTAACTCGGCGACGGTTTTTCCGTCACGAATACCTTCCAAGACAGCGGCGGTAAGATACGCAACGGCTTCCGGATGATTGAGTTTGAGGCCTCGCTTCTTGCGATCAGTGGCCAGTTGTCCCGCAACATAAATAAGTAACTTTTCTTGTTCTCTTGGGGTCAGATGCATGAGTCTTCCTCCCTAGCGCAATGACGCTCCCAGTTCTTGGCAAGAACACTCGATGTGGGCAAGAGCACCCTCTCTCTTACCGTAATCTAAGGATTCCTACTGTAGAGTCGCGATCCCTGTCTAGACGATTGGCAATCCCGAGAGTCCATCAAGGCAAGTCCAAACAAACAAGAGGCAGGAGATACCTTCCTATTGCACCCACTACACCGTCAAATGTTGTCGGACCATGTCGGCATTCAACTCCGTGCTCTTGCCCTGAGCCATCACGGCTCCTTTGGCCATCACAACGTACTTCTCCGCCAGCCTGGCGGCAAAATGGAGCCCTTGCTCGACTAGCAAAATCGCGAACCGGCGCGACTGCTTAAAGCCGATAATGACGTCTTCGATCTGATCGACGATCGAGGGCTGAATCCCCTCCGTCGGTTCATCCAGCAAGAGGAGCTTCGGACTGGAGAGGATGGCACGGCCGATCGCCAACTGCTGTTGCTCCCCCCCGCTCAACACCCCACCCGGACGATGGAGAATCTGGGTCAACTTTGGAAAGAGGTGATAGACCTCGTCGAAGGCTTCTTGTTCGGAGACATCGCCCGTGATGGACGGGCGGTTCCAGTACCCCAGCAAGAGATTTTGGTGCACCGTCAGGTGCGGGATAATCTCACGCCCTTGCGGCACATACGCTAGACCGCGTTTGGCCCGGAGATCCGTGCGATCCTGCGTGATGTCTCGTCCATCAAACGTAATGGTGCCTGACCGAGCCGGCAGCAACCCAGTCAGGGTCTTCAACGTGGTCGTCTTGCCCATCCCGTTGCGGCCCATCAGACACACCACTTCACCAGGCTCAACGGTGAAAGAGACATTCCGCAGAATATGGCTCTCGCCGTAATACGCGTTGATGTTCTCGAGCGCCAGGGTCATCCGTGGTGTTTCGTGTGCCATACGTGACGTGGCTCCCTATCCTCCCTAATGCGCGACCTTAGCCCGCCCGAGGTAGATTTCTCGAACATGGTCATCCGCTTGGACGGCT
>JANPKE010000155.1:0-3254 GCA_031425875.1 Nitrospirota bacterium | reverse complement strand
CTGCATCATCCCGTCGCGATGGAAATTCGAAAATGGGCATTTGGGTGCGTTAATAGGCAATTGATGAAAGTTCGCCGTACCCAGGCGCGACTTCTGGGTGTCCAAGTAAGAGAACAAACGTCCCTGGAGCAGAGGATCGTTGGAGAAGTCGATACCCGGAATAATGTTAGCCGGGCAAAAGGCGACCTGTTCAGTCTCGCTGAAGAAATTGTCGGGATTCCGATTCAACACCATGCGCCCGATGAATTGAACCGGCAGCACTTCTTCCGGAATAAGTTTGGTGGGGTCCAAAACGTCATAAGGCAAACTGTCTGCAAATTGTTGATCAAAAGTTTGAATCCCCAACTCCCATTCCGGATAATCTCCGGCATCGATGGCCTCCCACAGATCTCGGCGATGAAAATCATTGTCCGCGGCCTGGAGCTTCAGTGCTTCGTCCCACACGGTGGATTGCACGCCCAAGGCGGGTCTCCAATGAAACTTGACGAAGGTGACGTCGCCCGTAGCATTGACGAAGTGAAACGTGTGAACACCGAACCCTTGTATCATCCGTAATGAGCGGGGTAGTGCATGATCGGACATGGCCCACATCAGCATATGGGTGGCTTCCGGCATGAGTGACGCCCAGTCCCAAAACGTATCGTGGGCAGCTGCGGCCTGCGGATATCCTCGATCCGCCTCCATTTTGACGGCATGGACGAGGTCTGGAAATTTCATCGCGTCCTGAATAAAAAATACCGGGATGTTGTTCCCCACGAGGTCCCAGTTACCGGTCTGGGTGTAAAACTTCACCGCAAAACCCCGCACGTCACGTACGGTGTCGACTGACCCTGATCCACCGGCAACCGTTGAAAACCGCGCAAACACCGGAGTCCTCCCTCCCTTGTGTTGGAAGAGATCGGCGGTCGTGATGGCAGAAAGGGATTCGTACATTTCGAAGTATCCATGGGCTGCGGAACCACGCGCATGCACGATGCGTTCGGGAATGCGTTCATGATCAAAGTGAAAGATTTTCTCGCGGAGCACGAAGTCTTCAAGAAGTGTCGGTCCGCGGGCGCCACTTTTCAGGCTATTCTGATTATCCGAGACCGGAATGCCCTGATCAGTCGTGAGCCATTCCCCGCGTGAGCCAATCTCGGTACGCTGGTGTATTTCCCCCCCCGCACCTTGTGAGGTCTCATGCGAAACTTCTTTGGCCATATCGACTCCTTGTCTGAACGGCTTGAGGAATATGAGACTCCAATGTCATGAACCGCCACTAGCCATGTTGTGAGTGCCAGCTGACACAATGGAATAGTCGTATCCCTACGACAGAAACAGAACTAGGCAAATCCCCAGACGGAATATCGTGTCGCCACGAATCAGTTGGTTTTCTAGACGAGCACATGGTGACGAACGTCCTCTTCCAATGAGGATAGGCGCGCCTGTCACGCGTCAGTTACAACGCATGATTTGAAAACTCTGGAGAGGAAAACCACAAACGAGGTATTTCACTAGGTTGATTTGAGCTGGAAAGTGGTGATGATAGAAATGCTCAGATGAATCTAGATAATTGGAGCAGCGATAGGGATCCGACATCGAGCATATGGTGGTATTCTTAGCACCACTGAAGGAGGAAGCCATGATTAAATTTTCCTCATTTGTGGCAGGAGCAATTGTGGGAGGTGGAGTCGCCATCCTTTTTGCTCAACAAGGCGGCGTTCCGATCCCATGGGCCAGTCAGGAGTTCGAGTCGCAGGTCCAGGATGGGCTGACCGCGCACGAAGACAGGGACTCGACAGAGTGGGGCGCCGAAGTTGATGTAGCGCAAGCACACATCGTACACAAGGCCGCGATGATTCGCGATGGTTCGCGCAACGCTCTGTGAACAGAAGCGAGCACTTCCACGATTTCTCAACCGGCCGGTGTACTGTTCTTAGAATACCCGCCCGTGGGGAGCTTGGCTCGCCACGTAGTGGTCTCGTCTTCTATTGTCTTTCTTTTCAATCTTTGTGCATTTTCTTCTCCGGCGATCGCTGGGGCTTTTCTCTTTGGTCTTCTATCATCGCGAGTTGCGAGAGGTGACTGAACGCGCATGCTTGTTATAGTAATCTTACGCAGCATGTGTTGATCCTTTCGAAGAGAGTTTTGTAAGACCAGGTGTAAGGGCTCTATCGAAACGCACAAGATAGCACCGCTTGGAAAGGCTCTAAATCAGCAGTGTAATCTTGGCTTGTATCGTTCCAGCGGAAGCGTTAGTCTGATTCTTACCGGGAGGAGGAGGTGACACATTCAAATGGTATCTAAATCAAAGATCCTGCTTGCGGATGATCATGTGCTAGTGGCAGAAGGCCTTCAAAGGCTTCTTGAGTCCGAAGCCGAATTCGAATTGGCCGGAATTGCCGCCGATGGGCGTGCGCTGCTGAAAGCCGTACAGGAAGCCCCCCCTGATGTGGCTATCGTCGATATCTCGCTACCACTTCTCAACGGGTTAGACGCTTCTCGTCAGATCCTCAAGCTGAACCCATCTGTCAAGATTATCATTTTGACGATGCACTCTGAGCCCACGTTCGTCACAGAAGCATTCCGCATTGGCGTTTCAGGTTACGTTTTGAAACAATCTGTTGGATCAGAATTGGTATTAGCCATTAAAGAGGTGCTGAAGGGCAACACGTATGTGTCCCCCACTGTGGCTCAAAGTCTCGTCGAACAAGCCGTTCATCCTTCGAAGCCCGGTGTTTCTCAGGAACCCACCGGCTTTGCGCATGATCTTAGCTCACGTCAACGGGAAGTCCTGCAACTGGTCGCCGAAGGCAAATCTATGAAGGAAGTGGCGGCCGTGCTGAATGTATCCATCAAAACCGTGGAATTTCACAAGACAAGAATCATGAGGCAGCTCGGTCTGCGCACCACCGCCGAATTAACAAAATATGCGATATCGAATGGATTGATCTCGATTCAGTAGGGGCTGGATGGGAGGCGGTCAATTGATCAAAGGGAGGTCATCCCCTCAGTCAGCGCGAAACGGATGAGGTCGGATGTCGTTCGAATGCCGAGCTTATGGGTAATATTCGCTTTGTGGAATTCCACCGTTTTCGTAGAAATCTTGAGTTCCTCCGCAATGTGTTTCGTGGATCGTCCATTGGCAAGCAGAATCAAGATCTGCCGTTGACGACCAGTCAGATTGCTCGAATATCCTTCAGGTCGTGACCATTCGCATTCGATGGCCTCGCGAACTTGAGGGTCAATTCCACTCGAGAGAAAACGTCGATTTG
>JANPKE010000154.1:0-6124 GCA_031425875.1 Nitrospirota bacterium | reverse complement strand
ATGAGCACTCCCCACCACCCGACTTCCATCAGGATGCTCCTTGTTTCTGTAACTTCGCAAAACGACCGTACAGGGTTTCGCTAAAGAGGATGACGAGGAAAATGATTCCCTGCATGACGAGCACGGTCGCATCGGGTAATTCATGCGTGCGCTGCAATAACCCGCTGCTTGCGCGGATACCTCCCAATAAGACGGCAACGGGAATAATGGCCAATGGATTATTGCGTGCCACAAAGGCGACGAGAATCCCGGCATACCCATAATTGGCATTGAGGGTGTCATTGGCCCTGCCATGGATGGCCGCCACTTCCAACATCCCTGCCAGTCCACCTGCCGCTCCCGCCACGAAACAGATGATCAAAATCAGCCGCCCAACCGGCAAGCCTGCGACCTGGGCCGCGCGCACATTGCCTCCGGCGATTTGAGACGCGAAGCCGAAGACGGTGTGATGCATGAGAAACCATGCGATGGCGCATGCCACGATGCCGAACACCAATCCCCAATGGAGGTCTGTTCCAGGAATGACGCCGATCATATTGGCCTCTCCGATATGATGCGTCGAGGGATGGTTGAGACTTTCCGGATCGCGAAAGGTGCTGGTGACAAGGTGGTTCAGCAGGGCAATGGCAATGTAGTTCAGCAATAGACTGCTGATGGTTTCATTGACGGCGCGATAGTGCCGCAATGCCCCTCCGATCATAAGCCACACGCCGCCGGCTATCATGCCGGTGAGTGCCATGGTGGTCAGAACGACCATCGGAGGGGCCGTAGGCATGGTAAGTGCCGCAATGGCCGCGAAGAGGCCACCCATGACGACGGCGCCTTCGCCTCCGATGATAATCAAGCCGAGATACCCCGGCAGTGCGGTGCAGAGGGCTGTCAGCATCAACGGCGCGGCTCGCACCAACGTGTTCTGCCAGGAGAATGAAGTGCCGAAAGCCGCGCGATACATGGTCTGATAGACCTCGAACGGATCGGCTCCAGCCGACGCCACGAAGATTCCGAACAACACCATCGAAACCGTCAGGGATCCGACGATGATGAGGAACGGTTCCAGCGCCTTGTTCAAGATCTGAGGCACGGCTACGCTCATGACTTGGTTGAACCGATGACTCCCTCGACCAGCCAATCCATGCTTTCCAGCCAGATGTCGGTCTGAACATGTTCCTTTCCTGCAGCAATGACGACGCGACCGGTATTGTCCTTGATCGGGCCTTTGTACACGACCATCCCTCCACCCATGAATTTGTCTTTGGCTGCGTCGGCTTGCTTGCGAACGGTTTCTGTCACCACCTGGTGATACTCCGAGACCTTGACGATTCCTTCCTTTAAACCACCACGCACGAGATGGGGTACGGTCTGCCCTTTTCGAATCATCTCGGCATACTCCATATAGACCTTGGCCCAATTCCATTCTGCTCCTGTGAGATAACCCTTGGGCGCGAGCTTGGATTGATTGCAGTGGTACCCGGTGCAATAGACGCCCCGCTTTTCGGCGGTTGTGATGACGACCTTGGGACTGTCGACGTGGCAGGTGATGACATCGATGCCTTGGTCGACCAAACTGTTCGTGGCTTCCGCTTCACGGACCGGCAGCGACCAGTCGCCCGTAAAAATCACATTGGTCGTACAGTTTGGCCTGATGCTGCGGGCACCGAGCGTATAGTTGTTGATGTTGCGCAAGACTTGCGGAATGGGCTTCGCCGCCACAAACCCCAGCTTCCCGCTCTTGCTCATTCCGCCTGCGACGATGCCGGCGATATATTGCGACTCATCAATGAAGCCAAAGTAACTTCCGACGTTCTTGGGGTGTTTGCCCTCTTGGTACAGCCCACCGCAATGCAGAAACTGGATGTTGGGAAATTGTGGCGCGACCTTGATTATATGGGGATCGAAATAACCGAAGGAGGTGGGAAACAACACTTGAGCCCCGTCCAGCTTGACCATACTTTCCATGGTTTTTTGGACCTCGATGGTCTCCGGGACCTTTTCTTCATCGAAGGCTTTCACCCAATCCAGCTTGGCGACCGCCGCTTTCCCTTCAAAATGTGCCTGATTGTACCCATAGTCGTCTCGTGGACCTACAAAGATGAACCCCATCTTCACCTTGTCCGATGCGCCCCAGGCTTGGCCGATCCACTCCACGTTGCCCAACATGCCCAGCGCCCCGGCAGCTGCAGTCCCCTGTAGTACTTGGCGTCTCGTCAGTTTGCGTGATTCGGACATATGCCCTCCCTCCGGGTGAGATGTGTACGGCGACCTACCAGGATGCTGAAAAAGTCAGCCAGCTGCGTTCTCGCATCGCTCAAAGGCTCAACGTACCATCGGGCAAGAGCTGCCTGAGCAGCTCGGGGCGGGCGGGTGATATTGACTACGCCTCGCCTTTTCGCTCACTGCGGCCTTGCTAGACAACCTTTTTGAGCTTCCTGAGCCTGCTACATTACTTCACAATGAACGTCCCAGTTTCGCCCGCCAGGGCGCGACCGATATTTTCAGGATTGGTGATCAGCCCGGTCTGTCCCCCCCCTTCTATGAATTCGATCACTGCCTGAATTTTCGGTCCCATGCTGCCTCTGTCGAATTGATCGTCCGCATAATGTTTCTTGGCCTCAGCCACGGTCATGCGGTCCAGCCATCGCCGGTCAGGCTTATTGAAGTTGATGGCCACCTTCTCGACCCCTGTCGAAACCAGCAACAAATCCGCCCCGATACCACGGGCCAGCAGGCTTGACGCCAAGTCCTTGTCAATAACAGCTTCGACGCCGATCAGGTTCCCTTCCTCGTCTTGAACCACGGGAATCCCGCCGCCACCGCAAGCGATGACAACGAACCCTGATCGAGCCAAGAGGTTGATGGCCTCCAACTCGACGATGGTCTTCGGCTGCGGTGATGGCACAACCCGTCGCCACCCGCGCCCTGCATCGTCCTTGACGATCCATCCCTGGCGACGGGCAAGCCGCTGTGCCGTCTCTTCGTCCATGTGCGATCCGATCGGTTTGGAGGGATCGGCAAATGCCGAATCGTGTCGGTCCACCAAGGTCTGCGTGATGATGGCCACGGCCTTCCGATCGATTTTCTGCTTGCGAAATTCGTTGTAGAGGGCTTTGAGAAACATGTATCCGATGCCACCCTGTAGGTCGGCATCGGCATAGTCCATCGGCACGGGAGGAACTTCCTCCAAAGCTAATTCTGAGCGGCGCAGAATGAAGCCGACCTGAGGACCGGTCCCATGGGTGATGACGACATTCCACCCGGCTGCGATCATTCCCGCGATGTGATGTGTCGTGATAACCGCCTCGCGACTTTGATCCGGAATCGATTCGTGATCCTTGTCGCGGATCAAGGCGTTTCCTCCGACCGCGACGACGGCAAGTTTGTTAGACGTTTCCATAGGGTTCCTTCGAGTGCGTCACGTCGCACTCACCATCTTGGCCAACGCAGACACGGCTTGTGTGAAGCAGGCGAGGGGAGCACGAGTGATCCCGGCTCCGATTTGCCCGACCCCTGCTTCGCGATGGGCAATCCCTGTATTGATGATCGGCTGAATGCCGGTATCGACGACCTTCCGGACATCGATGCCCGCCGGTGAGCCGGCAAAGTTCAGTGCCGGCAGCGTGAAGGCATTGTTGCGGCCAACGGTGATATGCGTCATAGCCATGGTGTTGTCGATTGCGTCCTGCGGTGTACCGCCGACGAACTTCACGATGGCCGGAGACGCGGCCATGGCGAAACCGCCGACACCGGCGGTTTCGGTGATGGCGCTATCTCCCAAATCAGGCGCTGCGTCGGCCGTGGTGTAGCTGGGGAAGAAGAGTCCATCAACGACCGGCGCGGGTGCCGTAAACCATCTGCTCCCGGTGCTGCTGACTCTGATGCCGAACTCGACTCCATTACGGGCCATGGCTGTGACCATACTGCTGCCCGGAACGCCATGGGCTGCGTCGGCCATCGCTTTGCAAGCCGCCATGGACAGATTTAAGAAGAAGTGGTCGTTGCCGGCGATGAACTCGACGACCGCCGCGATGTCGGCAGCGGAGGTGTGTGTCTTCAACAATGCTGAAATGAGGCGTTTGAGGAACAGCGAGGAGGCAGCGGCGTTACGATTATGTACCTCGTCGCCCATGTGGAGGGCCTGCGCCATCATAGGCTTGAGGTCTACCCCGCCTAGGAGTTTAAGGGCGGCTCCAAGCGCTGGTGCGAGTACCTGCCTCATCCATTTGAGACGGGTGATCACGTCCGGGCCATTGGCGCCGAACCTGAGTGCCTTGCCGAGGCCCTCGTTAAAGTTGCAGAACGCCTGATTTCCGTTGGTCGTATTGGTCACTATCCAGACCGGCATGGATGGGCTGATGATCCCGGCCATCGGTCCGACGGCATTGTGGTGGTGGCAAGGCTCGAACGCGATTGCGCCGCTGGAAGCCATGGCCTCTGCCCTGGCGAGATTCTCGGCCCAACCTTCATAGAGAATAGCCCCGACGATGGCTCCCTTCATGGGTCCGCACATATCCTTCCACGCAATGGGAGGACCACTGTGCAGGATCATCCGCTCTGTGATGTTGGGCAGCACCTGACCGGCGGTGCCCACGCCGTTCAACACCGGTTGGGCCGATTGGTAGGCATCGAATGCTGTCTGGTTGGCGGTTTCAACGGAGAGCAGGTTGACCAACCGGGCCAACGCACGACCGACATCCTGCTGCCCCTGAGCGGGCGGGGCCCATTCAATTTGAAGCACGGAGCCGCCCGCCCTCGTGATTGAATCGGCGAAGGAAGACAGGCCGACATTCAAGACTTGGAGCTTCTCCAGAAACAAGGCCTGTATCATAATCGTCCTCCGACGACGTCAGTCTCCAAGACCACAGAGGCAGCCATGCGCACAGCCTGAGCGTTGCTCTCCGCAAGGGTTACTCCGACCTCTCGAAAAGCCGTTTCCTGCTTGGACAGATTCTGAGGGTCCGCTGCTGTGCCGCAGACGAATCCTATGATGGTTAGGTGTCTGCCTGCTTTGGTGGCAAGATCGAGCGCCTTCTGAATCGCCGGGACCATTTCAGCAGCAGGATCTGGGTGAGATCCGTAGCCAAGGACAATGTCCAGTAGAATTACCGCCACCTCAGGATCGCTGGCTTCCTTGATCAGCCGCTCATTTCGGAGTCGGTGGTCGATCATGGGATGAGGGCGCCCACGAGTGAAGAGATCGTCGCCCAGATCAATGACCGTGTGCTTTTGACTGATCCAGACATCGCTCACGCGATCTCCTGGCTCCACTGGAGTGTTGGAATTAATCTGCCCCAGTTCTTTCTTCAGGAGGAGCGAAGCCTCGTAGCAAAAGGTGCCGCCACTGTAGAGACCCCGAATGTATCGTTGCTGCGGAGCAAGAGGCATGATGGAGGGAGAGGTCACACTCGCTCTCCTGGCTTCGGGAATCCTACCGTTGGCGAGCGCTACCGCCGCCGCTGCTGCATCCTCGAGCGTCACAGCGGGGTAAATATTCTCGCGTCGCACCCGATCGGGATCGGCACCAAGAAAATTGACGACCACCGGTTTGCCTGCGCCGCTGGCTGCCTCCAGTACTTTGACGGATACTTCCGGCGACGGAGGTTTGGAAATGAGCACAATCACGGAGGTCGAGGGGTCAGCTGCCAGCGCATTGAGGCCCTGAAGCATGGAAATACCGCCGACATCGCGGTGCAGATCGTGTCCGCCCGTTCCGATCGCCTGCGAGATGCCACCGCCCCATCGGTCGACCAGGCAGGTTACCTGTTGGAGGCCGGTGCCGGATGCGGCGACGACACCGATGGCTCCGCGACGCACCACATTCGCGAACGCAAGCGGGATGCCGTTGATAATAGCGGTTCCGCAGTCCGGGCCCATGACAATGAGATCACGCTCCTGGGCGAACCGTTTGAGGGCGATCTCGTCGGTGAGCTCGACATTGTCGCTAAAGACCATGACATTGAGACCGAGACCCAACGCCTTGAAGGCCTCTGCCGCGGCGTACTCGCCCGGCGTGGAGATCAAAGCGAGGTTTGCGCCGACGAGGTTCACGAGCCCCATCTCGATGCTGCGGGGAGACATGCCACGTGATTGTTCATTGCCTGTCGACGAAGGGGAAGGTTGCTTCAGCGCG